>NZ_JBEZDT010000016.1:0-178088 GCF_040648455.1 Catellatospora sp. NPDC049133 | reverse complement strand
CGAACAGAGCGCCGAAGGCCCGCTCGGCAAGCAACCCTCCGAGCGCACAGGACAGCATCCGAGAGGCGTTCATGACCAGGTACAACAAGCCGAGCGCTCGTCCGCGGCCCTCGGGGTCGACGGCGTCGGTCATGGCCGCCTGGACCGCGGGCCGGTACAAGTCGAAGGTTGCTCCGACGAAGAACGCCGTGGCGATCAGCGGCCCGTATCCGTGGACTGCGCCGAGCGCGAGGTAGGCGCTGGCGGCGCCGAGGGCGCTGGCGATGATGACCGTGCGGCGGCCGAGGCGGTCGGCGAGCCAGCCGCCGATGGGCATGGACAGCGCCCATCCGGCGCCGAAGGAAGTCATGACCACCCCGATCTGGGCGGGGTTCAGGCCGCGGTCGACGGTGAGCCAGTAGCCGAGGAAAGGCACGACGAAGAAGCCGAGCCGGGCCAGCCCGATGCCGGTGAACAGGACCCAGAAGGTGCGGGGCAGCCCGCCGAAGCGGGCTGCCCACCATCCTTGTGCCGGTTCGGTCGTCTGCGTGGCATCCGGGGCGAGTGCGGTGGTCACGCGCCCACCGCCAGTGGTTCCTCCACGCGGATCGCGTACCAGTCCGCGACGTCGTCCATGAGGGCCAGGACATCGCCGGTGGCGTCTGCGTGGAGGAAGACGTAGCCAGCGAGGCCGCCCCACAGTCCGGTGCCGGTCGGGCCGCCGGTCCCGCCGACGGCGGCGACGACGGTGGCGTCGATGACGCCGCGGTGGCGCAGCAGGGCCTCGCGCTGGACGACCTGGGTGATCCGGCCGGGCGGGACGGCGGTGCCGGCCCAGCCGAAGACGCCTGCGGCCGGGCGCGGGTTGGCGGTGACCAGGTCGCCGACGGCGTGCTGGGCCAGCATGGCTGGCACGTCGAGTCCGTAGGCATGGCCGAGGGTGGGCTGGATGCCGCCGCCGCCGGGCCGGGCTGCGATCTCGCCGAGCAGCCATCGTCCGTCGGTGCTCCTGTAGACCTCGGCGTGGCTGAAGCCGTCGTGCAGGCCCAGCGTGCGGGCTGCGCGGTCGGCGATGGCCGCGACGGTGGAGCCGTCGCGGCTGCCGGGGTCGAGCAGGACCGAACCCAGCGTGGCGCCCATGCCGCGCAGCGGCGGGACGTTGTACCGGCCGGGGACGTGGTAGACGGGCTGGCCACCTCTCCAGAAGCCGTCGCAGTGGTACTCGGTGTCGATGTCGATGTACTCCTCGACGAGGAACTGTCCCTGCTCGGCGAGGCTGTGGAACGCGGTCTCGGCGCTGAACATGGCTCCGGCGTCGAGCCTGCGGCTGAACACGTTCTCGCGCATGGTCTGCAGGTGGGCGAAACTGCGCACGACGTAGGTGTTGGTGGAGGCGAACCCGGACAGCGGCTTCACGACCACCGGGTAGCCGCCGAGTTCGCCGGCCGCGCCGTGTACGTCGTCGACGCTGCGCACGATGCGGTGGCGGGCCACCGGAACACCCGCGCGGGCCAGACGGGTCTTCATCACCGCCTTGTCGGTGAAGCCGAGCGCCTCGGACATGCGCTGGCCAGGAAGGTCGAGCAGGTCGCGCAGGAATCCTGCGGCGACGAGGGCTCCTTCCCACAGGGTGGCGATCCGGTCGACGCGTCCGCGCAGGTCTCGCGCGAGGTCGGCGAGCTCGCCGAAGGCGTGCCAGTGCGACACGGTGACCATCTCGTAGCCGGGCGGGTCCGCCATCCGCACGGCGGCGACCGGCTTGGTCAGGCAGACGATCACCTCCTTTCCGTCTGCCTGCAGACGGTCCTCGATGACGGTCGTGTGGTTGGACAGCACGAGTGTGGCCACGGGTTTCTCCCTCATTCCATACAGCCCGCGACGGGCAGGTCTCCTGCCAGCGCGGTCTTCCACGGTTTGCGGCTGTGCGGCGCGTGCGCGGTCGTCGTCGCCGCTCCGGGCTGGTCGCCGTCGCCGTTGAGTTCGGCCATCGCCTGGATCCATCGCCGGTAGGCGACGGTGTCAGCCGGGTCGGGCCGCACGAGCACATCGGATGGCAGCTCCATCAAGACCCCTTTACGTTACGACGCACGGTCTTATATCGTCGGTACGTTATCCGGTTTTACGTACGCACGTAAGACACTAGACGCAGACGGGGGACTCATGAAGCTCGAATCGGGCAAGCCGCACCCGCGCCGCTGGGGTGCGCGCGTGCTGGCGGTCGGCGCAGCCCTGGCCGCCGCGATCGCGGTGAGCCTGGCAGCGGCCGCGCCCGCCCAGGCGGCCACGCCCACGTGCAACGGCACGGGGGCGTACTACCGCAACGGCGGCGACACGGCCACGTTCGTGGCCACCTACACCGCCAACGGCAGCGAGACCTGGCGCTGCTCGATGCGCTACGGCCTGGGCACCACGGGGAAGTTCTCCTACGCGGTCCTGCAGCTGCAGGACTCCCTCAACCTCTGCTACGGCAAGGTCATCGGTGGCCGGATCGGCGCCGATGGGGAGTTCGGCACCCAGACCAAGAACGCTCTCGTCAAGGTCCAGCGCGCGCTGGGCATCACCGCCGACGGCGTCTACGGGCCGCAGACCGCGGCTGCCATGCAGCACTGGTCCTGGAGCTACACGCCGTACGGGCTCTACTACGTCTGCCTGCGGCTGCCGTGACGACGCCGACCGCACAGACCCGCGCGCGGGGGAGCCGAGCGTGAATGTCGAACATACGACGGCGCTACTCCCGCCAGGTTGGCTTCGGCCCGAAGGTCCCGCCGCAGCGCCTCGGCTCGCGCTGGCTGGCCGCCGCCGCAAAGGCGTCCACCGGGCACCGCGGCGGCGGATCTGGCATCTCTGCGGCCTGGCCTTCACGACGGCGCTGATCGCCGCCGGGACGTCGGTGGCCGTCAGCGCGCCCGAGCCGCCTCCCCAGCTGTCCTACCTCACCAACCACTGCCCGGCCTGACGCCGGGACCGATCACGGGGGAAAGACCATGCTGTCCAACGACTACGTCGGCACCGGACGCACCGACTCGACTTCCCGCCCGGCCAAGCCGCGCCGTCTGCTCACCGGGGTGGCCGCCGTCGTGGCCGCAACGCTGATGAGCGCTGTGGGTGTGCTGGTCACCGCGCCGGCCGCGCATGCCGCCACCGCGCCGCGGTGCAACAGCTCGGCGACGGTGCAGGCCGACTGGCGCACCCAGGTCGTGATGCCGGTCGCCACGACGACGACCACGCCCATCTTCGAGTGCACCATCGCCTACGGCGAGACGGGCACCGAGGTAAAGGTCCTCCAGTCGACGCTCAACCGCTGCTACAAGAGCGTCATCGGGACCGCGCTGGTCGTCGACGGTCAGTTCGGGTCGAAGACGCAGGCCGCGCTGATCAAGGCGCAGCGCAGCGAGTGGCTGCCGCAGACCGGCAAGTACACCGGGGCCGAGGCCTGGAACATGAAGTTCTTCGGCATGAGGGGCCTCGGTCTCGGCTGCTACGAGCTGGAAGGGCCCGTGCTGGGTTAACGGCCGCCGACATCGGCGCAGCGCCGTCACCACCGCTCGGCCAGGCACGACACGACGACGTGCGGCACCGCCCGCGGGCCGCCGCCGGTCGGCTTCCAGTTCGGGGCCTGGCACCAGATCCGATCAACCGCGCCGCCGTCCACCGGCAGTGCTCCCGGGCTCGGCCTGGGGCGGCTGCGCACTACACGGGGAGATCAAGGTGAATGTCGAAGAAGCGATCGCGGTACGCGTACCAGACGGGGTTCGGCCAACGCCGGCCGTTCCAGGCTCCGGGGTGCCGATGGGTTCGCCCACCGCAGGCCGTCGCCCGAAGCGGGGCTGGCGCCGCACGGTCGGGCTGAGCCTGGTCGCCGCGCTCATGGCGGCCGTCGGGGTCCTGGCCACCGCGCCGGCCGCCCATGCGGCCACTCCGAAGTGCGACGGGTGGGCCTTCGTCCAGGGCACCCACCTGTTCGACTGGGACATCGTCGTCCCGGCCGTCTCGACGATGCCGGTCAAGCACTTCGGGGGCGGCTGGGACGAGATCAAGTGCGAGATCCGGTACGGCGACGTCGGCTGGCAGGTCAAGCGACTGCAGCAGACCCTGAACGGCTGCTACGGCTGGCTGGGCATCAAGCTGACGGTCGACGGGCACTTCGGCACGAACACCAAGAACGCGCTGATCAAGGCCCAGAAGAACAGCCGGATCACCGCCGACGGCGTGTACGGGCCGAAGACCGCCACCACCATCTCGCATCCCAAGTCGACCTACACCATGACCAACAAGGACTGGTTCTGCGCCCCCTACCGGCCGTAACCGATCCTGCCGACAGCGGCCGGGCCCTCACCGCGGGCCCGGCCGCTGTCGCTTGTCCCGCCCGGCAACTCGGTTGCCGCCTGGCTGCCGACCGACGAACCTTGCCCGGTGAGCACCGCGATCCCCACCCACGCCGACGTCGTGGCAGCCGTCAGCGCGTACGCCCCGGCCGAGCTGCTGCCCGCCCTAGCCCGCGCGTCCAATGCCCAGCTGTCGCGCGGCGACTCCCCGGCGCTGCCGCGCCCCTGGTCCATCGCGTCGCTGGCCCGTGAATGCATCGCCTACAGCGGCCCTTCGCAGACGGGGCGCATCACCGGCGCGGGTCTGGTGCGACTCGGCCAGCTCGACCTCAACCAGGCCGACCCGATCCTCACTGACGTCACGCCGGCAGCAGCCGACTCGCTGGCGGTGCGTTACCTCTACCAGCAGGTGCCGTTCGGCGCGTTCCAGCCGTTGGCCGAGCTGGCCAGGCTGGTCGCGGTCTGCGATCACGCCGACGCCGATTACGCGGCCCTCGACCTGGAGGTGATCCGGGAACAGACCTGGGTGGACCTGCTCGGTATGCCACTGCGGACCTTCGTGCGGGCCGCCTTCGTGGTCTTCTCCCTGGCTCGGCAGGCCAACGGGGTCTTCGACCCGGCGCAGTTGGCCGACCCGGACCTGACCCGCTTCGGCGTGACCGCCGAGCAGGCGTTGCACGTGTTCCACAACATGCTCGCCGCCGAGCTGCCCGCGCTGCAGCAGCGGTGCGCCGCCGATCGCGCGTCCGACCCCGCGATGCGTCGGCTCGACTTCAATCCGCTGGCCAGCACCCCGTTCGTTGGCCTGGGCGGCGGCCGGTATGTCGCACCGTCCATGCACCTGGTCGAGAAGCGGATCAGCCTGACCGCGATTTACCACCTCGGCGTGGCCAAGTACCGGACCAAGTTCGCCCGCGACCTGGGCAAGCTCACCGAGGCGTACGTCGGCCGGCAGCTCGACCAGCTCTCTCATGACGCCCTCGTTCCCGAGCAGCCCTACGGCAGCCGCAAGAACCGTGGCAAGACCTGCGACTGGGTGCTGTCGATGGGCGGGATCGCGACCATCGTGGAGTGCAAGAGCGCACGCGTGCCGCTGTACGGCCAGCGCGACTTCGACAGCCACCTCGCCGCGGTCGGCCGCGACGTCGGCGCCAGCCTCGCCGGCCAGGTCCCGGTCACCGCAGAGCTGATCCGCTCCGGCGACGCGGTCTTCTCCGGCTTCGATCTGCCGACTGACGTGTGCGCGATCGTCGTCACGGCCGACCCCTTCCTCATGGTCAACAGCGAGTTCTATCGCAGTCAGCTGCCCGACCCGGGCTGCCCGCACGCCGTGCTGTCGCTGGGGGAGGTCGAGTGGTTCGTCGCCACGGTGCTGGCAGGCGCCGACGCAGGCAGCCTGATCCGCGAACTGACGAACACGCAAGTGCGGGTCGAGTCAGTGCTGGCCGCAGCCTCGCGGCGTTCCGGCGTCGACCATCCGGTCAACCCGTTGCTCATGGCTACCTTCGACCAGATGCTCACGATCGGGCCGGCCGCCTGACCGCACCGGCCGATGGGGCACCGGATTCCGCAGAATCGCCTCGCGCCGGCGTCTGGACTCCAGAGCAGGCCCGGCCGCCCGGCGGCCGTTACAGCGAGGCCTGCGGGCCGAAACCTCGCCGACGTTTCGGCGGAGCCAGGCCCATCACGAGCCCAGCGGCCACCACGGCCACACCGAGGACTTCGGACGGCTGCGGCCAGGCACCGTGCTGCACCGCGGCGGTCGCCACCGTGGCCACCGGCACCCAGCTGATCGTGATGCCCGCGTGGTCGACACCGATCTCATCGACGCCCCGGAACCACCAGACGAACGCCACCGCAGTGAGCACGACCGCGAGGAAGCCGATCGCCGCGCCCTGCGCGGCGGTCGGCAACCGCCAGCTGCTCACCTCGCCGCTCACCAGCGCGGTGGCCACGAACAGCGGCACCGCAGCCATGCTGCTGCCCGCGGCGACAGCCACGGCATCGAGCTCGGCCATCAGGCCCGCTGCCCAGATCGTGAACGCCATATCGGCGACCAGCGCGCCCGCCGCGCAGAGCACGCCGACGGTGTCGGTGCGGCCACCGCCGTGGACCACGGCGGTTCCGGCAGCCACGATCCCCGCCGCCGCCAGAAGCCGGACCGCCGGCGCGCGGCCGCGCAGCAGCGGGCCGCACACGGCCATTCCTATCGGGGCGCAGCCCAACACCGTGGCGACGACTGCCGGATCGGCTCGGCGCAGAGACTCGAACAGCAGCAGGTTGAACGGCACGAGGCTGCCGCCGACCAGCGCGAGCCGCAGCCACTGTTCAGCGCGGATGCCTCGCAGCAGGGCTCGGCCCGACAGGGCCGCAATGTAGATGAGCACGAGCGCGGCCAGACCGTATCGCAGTGCCTGGCTGAGGGAGGTCGGATAGCCGAGAAGGAGCTGGTTGATCGGGAACGACGCCCCCAGTGTGATCATGGCGCTGCTGCAGAGGGCGAACCCCCGCGCCGACGCGGACCACGCCTGACGACCCCGGTGCGGAAGCGCGACGGTCATCGGACGCCCGCCGACTCCAGCACCAGCGCACCCTCGGCTGAGCCGCCCGGCTGCGGCAGGGCCGCCACGAAAGCATCCACGTGGCGGCGGGTCACCCCGGGAAGACACACCAGGCGGGTCCATCCGCCCGCGTCTGGCAGGCCCCACTGCTCGGCGACGGGCGTCGGCGGGCAGCGCAGCACGACCGTGAGGGCATGGGGATGCCGCCACGCCGGCCAGCCCGCGTCCACCAGCGCCTGTTCGGCGTAGTCGGCAACCGCTTCGGCACGGCTCGCCCGCGCTCGCAGTCCCGCGACACCGTGGCGGCGCATCACCTCCCACAGCAGCAGCGCGAGATGGCCGGTGGCGGGGTCCGGCACCTGGTGCCCGCTGCCGCCGACGTGGCCTTTGACCAGCAGGATGCCGCAGGGCAGCAGCGTTGACAGGAACTTGTGCCCGGATACCACGACGGAGTCGGCACCGTCTGCGAAGTCGAAGCCGGGTCGTCCCATCGGATCGCGCAGGGCCAGCGGTATGCCGCTGAATGCCGCATCGACGTGCACAAAACGATCTGCGATCCCGAGCCTGTGGCAGACCGCCACGATCCGGTGGAGGTCGTCGACCGCCTCCGTCAGCGGAGTTCCGGCGGTGGCCACGATGACCGGCCTGCGGTGCCGGTGCTGGGCGAGCCTGGCCTCCAGGTCGCCGTAGTCCATCTCGCCGCGGCTGGTCGATGCGACGACCGCGGTCGGCATGGACAGCAGTTCAGCCGCTGCCGCGACACTCGCGTGAGCTGCGGTCGAGCGCAGCACGATGGCCTCCGGGTACCGCTCACGTGCGGTGCGCAGCGCGTGCAGCGTCCCCGCCGCCGATCCGTGTGTCACGTACCCGCGCCATCGGTCGGCCGGCGCCCGAAGCAGTTCCGCCATCAGGTCGAGCACGACATTCTGCAGGGCCCTGCCCGCATCCGTACGGGTACGGGCGGAGTCGAGCAGGCACTGGGTCAGCAGCGCGGCGACCTGGGGATGGCTCAGGTCCGATGTCAACTGGTCGCCAAGCGTGCGTCGCGCGCCGACCGAGCGCTGCCGGACCGCCTCCACGTCGGCGCCAATGCGGCGCGCGCTTGCTGCCCAGAACAGACCGCTGGCCGAGCGGTCCGCCCGGTGCACGAGTTCAACCATGCCATCCCCCCGAAATCATGCTTACGTAATGACGTTAACAGCCTTTACGGCATGTCGTATACGCCGTCGGCTCGACTCGGCGGCGCCGCGAGCAGGTAGGGCGGGAGCGCCAGCCGGCTCGCAACCGAACCCTCGCCCCCCGCGCGATTCACCGGGGCTGCTTGCTTGTCTCGGCAGGATCGGCAGCCCTACGATGACTCGTGGATGACGTAATCTTTTGTAGCGTCCTGACGTAAAGAGGTGCTCGTGGCCGCGAAACCCGATGGCCGAGCGGGTGGACGACGAATCCGGGTCAGTAGTCCGGACCCGTCGCTCAAGCCCGAGATGATCGTTGCCGCGCCCCAGCCCGCCCTTCCCGGGGAGGAGGGGCCGCTGGTCGCCGGGCCGGGCCGGGCACACGCCGTCACTGAGGAGGAGGCGCTTGGCGTTCTGCGGCGTCGTCGCCGACACGATCTCGCCGAGCGCTACGACGGCGCCGACCGGGAGTCGCTGGCGGCTGCGGGCCTGCCCGCGGACCTGGAACACGAGGTCCCCGCTGAACTGCCGAAGTGGAACAGCCGCAAACGGCCCTTCACGCTGCGCCTGCCTGAGCGGCTGCGCGCGCTGGCCGACGCGCACGCCGAGCTTGAGGGCACGACGTTCAACGCGCTGGTGGAGCTGGCGCTGTTCGAGCTGATCGAACAGGCGCCCCGCACGCCTGAGGAGCTGCGCGAACGCTATCTGCGGATGGCGATGGAGACCGCCGGCGTGGAGAAGTTGCGCGAGCAGTACAAGTAGGACCGCGCCGATGCCGCACGCGATGGCGGCCACGGCGAAGCCGCTCCGGCGTAGGGCGGAGCGCTTGAGTGCAGGCTTGCCAAGACGGTTGAGGGCCCAGTCCACGCGGACTGGGCCCTCGTCTATGCCGTGGAATGTCAGGCAGCCGCCACGACGTCCGAGCACACGGTCTGCATCCGCAGGGCAGGAGCTTCGGCGACCCGGGCCAGTCCGAGTTCCAGGAGCGTGATGAACTCGTCGGCCAGAGCGCGCCCGGCGCCGGACAGCAGACCCGGTGTCACCAGACCGACCAGGCAGGACTCCGGCAGCGCTCCAGCCGGGCCGGTCCCGTCGGCGATGAGGTCACCTGCCACGTAGAGGCTGATGCCGCGAGGGCCGTACTCGAGGTGGGCTCGGCGGTGCGCCGGGATGGCCATGTCGTCGCCGTGCCAGGTAGCGAAGCCGGGCTTGAGCCGTTTCATCTCGGCTGCGTTGACGGTCACGATCGCCACGATGTCGTCGCTGTCCGGCCAACGTGTCAGCACCAGGCGGTCACGGCCGCCCGTCTGGCGTCGTTGCGGCGGCGGCCCGCCCACGTGACGCATACCAGCGTCCGCCAGCGCCAACGCCCGCCCTTCGGTCTGCTCCGTCCTCATCAACATCCCCTCGCCCGGCGGCGCCGCCACCCCAGAGCACGCAACGCGATGCGGCGACGGCGTCGCAGTCGGCGGCCGGGCCCCCGTGGCAGCCGGTCCCCGTTCTTCCCTCGGCCGGTCAGCCGAGGTCCCCTCTGGACACCGCTCGATTCTCTCCGGACGTGCAATTTGCGTCAATGCCGAAACGCTTAACTCAGACTTTATGGATAGCCGGAGAGATTCGATGTATACAGCTATCCATATAGGTTGGCCGCAGTGCGGCATCACGAGGGGGCCTGGAATGTGCGGAGTCGCGGGGTATGTCGACTGGACCGGCCTGGCGGGGCGCGACCCGACGATCATCCAGGCGATGACCAGGACGCTGCTCCATCGTGGCCCCGACGGCATGGCGGTGTGGTCGGCCGATTTCGCGGCGCTGGGACATGCCAGGCTTTCCATCGTCGACGGGCCCGGAGGCGCCCAGCCGATGGCCGTCGACGAGCACGGCCGGCAGGTGACGGTGACCTTCAACGGCGAGGTGTACAACCACCGGGAGCTGCGCTGGCAGCTGTCCGGGCTCGGGCACCGCTTCCGGACCGTCTCGGACACCGAGGTCGTGTTGCGCGCGTACTTGGAGTGGGGTCCGCACTTCGTCGACCGCCTCGACGGCGACTTCGCCATCGCGATCTGGGACGAGCGTCTGCAGTACCTTCTGCTGGCTCGGGACCGGTTCGGCGTCAAACCGCTGTACTACCGGCAGACGGACAACGGGCTCGTGTTCGGGTCGGAGCACAAGTGCCTGCTCGCCCATCCGCAGGTGCCTGCCGAGGCCGACGCGGCGGGTCTGGCTCATCTGGTCGCCATGCTCCCGATGTCCAGCCCTGGCACGTCCGTGGTCAGAGGAGTCCGCGAGGTCCCGGCCGGCACCGTTGCGCGGTTTCACCGCGGCGGCCTGCAGATCCGGCGGTACTGGGCGCTGCAGAGCCTGCCGCACCGGCACACCGCTGCCGAGACCGTCAGGACGGTACGCCGGCTGCTGGAAGACAGCGTGGGCCAGCGCCTGACGGCTGACGCCGACGTGCAGATCGCGGCCATGAACAGTGGCGGGGTGGACTCGGCCGCCGTGGCCGCGCTTGCGGCTCAGCGCCTGGGTGACGAGGGCAAGGAGCTGTTCACCTTCGACCTCGACCACGCTGCCGAAGGCGGCGTCGAGTACGAGGGCTCGGCCTTCCATAACGGCCGCGATCACCCCTACGCCCTGCAGACCGCCGAGCACATCAAGTCGCAGCACACCACGGTCACGGTCACCACCAGCGAGTTGCTCGAAGCGCACGCCGCGACGCTGGCCGCCATGGACTTGCCCTCGCTGACCACGATCAACGCTTCGCTGCTGCGGCTGTTCAGCCGTATCGGCCAGACGGCGAAGGTCGCGCTCAGCGGTGAGGGAGCAGACGAGGCCTTCTACGGCTACCGCTGGTACCACAACAGCGGCGACTTCGAGCACCACGGATTCCCGTGGCACGCCACCTACCGGCCGCTGCTGGACCTGCTCAGCGCCGAAGCCGCGGCTCACCTGCGACCGCAGCAGTATCTGGCCGACCAGTACGACCAGGCGCTTGCCACCGTGCCGCACCTGGCGGGCGAGGACAGCACCGCGCGCCGCCAGCGCGAGGTCGGCTGGATGACCAACCGGCACTATCTGCCCTTCCTGCTGCAACGCGCCGACCGCCTGGCCATGGCCGCTGGCGTCGAGGTGCGGGTGCCGTTCCTGTGTCACCGGCTGTTCGCCTACGCCTGGAACATCCCGGCGCCGATGAAGCGCGCCGGCGGCATGGCCAAGGGCGCACTGCGCCGTGCGGTGGAGGATCTGCTCCCTGGACGCATTGCCTGGCGGGTCAAGTCCGGGTATCCGGCCGCGCTCACCGCCCCGTACCACCAGGCGCTGTGGTCGATGCTGCACGACGTCATCACCGACCCCGCCGCCCCGATCCTGCAGATCCTGGATGAGCTGAAGGTGCGGGCATTCCTGGAACGCCACCGCGGCGACCTCACCGACTGGACCCCGACGCAGCACGCCGCGGCCATCCTGGAGATGAACGCCTGGCTCAGCCGGGTTCACCTGGTGTAGAGGCCTGACCGCCGCGCCGGGAAGCCGCACTGCGGGCGGGTTCCCGGCGCGGGTCGGCCGGTCGCACGGTCTTCCCCGTCAGCGCGGAGCGGCCGCGTGCGCCGACAGCACCTGCGTGAGCTCGGCCCACCTCCGGAAAACCGGCACCACAGTGGGCGTCATCGTGATGCCATGCGGGAACAGCCGGGCGAACAGCACCTCCACCGGCTCGGCGGCCGGGGCTTCACCCCGCTGCGACCCCGGCGCTTCGCCAGGCACCTCACCGCCCAGGGCCTCGTCCGCGCCGGCTGCTGACCCGCGCGGCTCGGCCCTGAACACGTCCGCCCTCCGCGCAGTTGCGGCTCCCGCGCAGGCGGCCGGACCGGCGAGGAAGACCTCGACGTCGACGTGCGCCAGGCGGGCAGCACGGGTGATCTGATCGGCATCTGCCCGGCCCTGGCGCGACGCCAGAATCCGCATCCGCCCTCCGTGCGGGCCGCGCAGGCTGATGTGGTGCGGGTCAGCCCGGCGTTCCCGCACGACCTGGAACCCCCAGCTCGCGAGCAGGTCGGCGAACTCGCGCGCGGTGGGGCACGGGCGCGCAGCGCCCGGCAACGACAATGCCATAACGACTCCAATCGAGAATTGGCAGTGACTCCCGCACAGAGTACACTTCGGAACGCAGTTGTAAACGACTCCGTTTTGGAGTGACGAAAGGGCCGGGCGGATGCCTCATCTTGATCGAGGACCAGTCGACAAGTTCTTCGCGATCAACCTGCGGCGGGCGCGGGAAGCCAAGGGCATGTCCCAGGCCGACCTCGCTGAACGTGTGACCGAACTCGGCCACTCGTTCACCCAGGCGACGGTGTGGAAGCTGGAGCAGGGCAATCGGGAGCCCAAACTGTCCGAGGCCGTCGCCATCGGCCGGGCACTCGACCTAGGGAGTTGGACCGAGCTGACGGCCAAGCCCGAAACCTTCGACGTCGCGATCACCCTCGACCACTGGCGCGCCCGTATGCACCAGCTCGCAGCGCAGACGCGAGCTGCGGCCGCCGCCCAGATCGAGGCTCAGGTGCAGCTGACGTTCGCGGTGCGCGCGGCGCTGGATGCGGGACTGCCGGCGGAGTGGGCCGACGGCCGCTCCGGCGGATGGCTTGAGTTCACGCCGGAAGTCACGGTTCTGCACGAGGTGCTGGCCGCCCGGGTCGCGTGGGAATCCGCCGACGACGAGCACGACGCCAGGATGGCCAAGGAGCGCGAACTGATCGACCGGATCGTCAACGCACTGGTCAACGGCGGGGTACCAATGGTCATCGAGCCGCAGGACATCCGGATCTACAGCCCTGGAGCAGCCGATGACGACGAGCAGGCCGAGGATCGGGAGCCGTCGACCGACACGGTCTGAGCTGAAATTCCGCGGAATGGTCCCTTTGCGTGGAGCTCTACCGGTAGGGACGCTGGTACGGGCCGCTGGATCTGCGCTGTTCACCGCGGGCCGGTGCAGGGCCGGAAAGCCCTCTGCCGGTGAGCACCAGGACGCGCGCACCCAGCTCGGCCATCTGATCCGTACGGTGCCCGGTGATCACGATCGCCATACCGCCGCGCGCGAGCTCGGTGATGGCCAGCCACAGCTGTTCGGCCACGGACTGTGCTAGCCCTTCGAACGGCTCGTCCAGCAGCAGCACACGTGGGGTGGTGGTCAGCGCTCGCGCGATGGACAGCATCTGCTGTTCGCCGCCGGACAAGGTCCCGGCCCGCTGCCGCAGGCGCCCTGCCAGCGCTGGGAACAACGCGGCGGGATCGCCGAGCGGGCCACTGCCACCCGGCCGGGGCACAACCAGGTTCTCGGCGACCGACAGCTGCGCGAACAGGCGCCGGTCCTGTGGCACCAATGCGATGCCGAGCCGGGCCCGCCCGGCGGCGTCGAGGCCGTGCACTTCCCGGCCGCCCACCCGAATGGTGGTCGGCGCCTGAACGGGTTGCAGTCCGGCGATGGCGTTGAGCAGCGTGCTCTTGCCGGTGCCGTTGCCGCCTGCGATCGCAACGATCTCCCCTGCGGTGACGTGGAGGCTGGTGCCGGCCAGCACCGGCGCGCCGTGGTACCCGGTGGTCAACCGATCGACGTCCAGGACGACCGGCCGGTCCTGGGCCGGTGGCGGAGCGAACACCGGAGTCACGGTGCGTGGCCGGGCCTGGTGGGGCAGCGGTGCGCGACGGACCTCCTCGGCGGCGCCGGTGGCCAGGATCCGACCGTGGTGCAGCACAGTGACCTGGTGCGCGATGGCGGAGACGACGTCGAGGTCGTGGTCGACCAGCACCACTGAGGTGTCGGGCGGCAACGAGGTGAGCTGCATGATCAGCGAATTGATCTCGGCTGGGCTCAGCCCGGCGCTCGGTTCATCGAGCAGCAGCAGACGGGGCTGGGCGGCCAGCGCCACCACCAGTTCCAGCCGCCGCCGCAGCCCGTAGGACATCTGGTCGGCGGCGGTGTCGATGTGCGCGCCGAGGCCGCTGGCCATCAGCGCCCTGTGCGCCCGACTCGGATCGTGGCCGGGCATGGCCAGGGTTACGTTCTGCAGGGCGGTAAGGCTTCCGCACAGGGCAGGGTGCTGCCAGGTCCGTCCGATACCCAGGCGGGCCCGCCGATGCGGTGCCAGGTTGGTGATGTCCCGTCCGGCGAGCATGATGCTGCCTGCTCGCGGGCGGACCGTTCCGGCGATGGCGTGCAGCAGCGTGGACTTGCCTGCGCCGTTGTGCCCGACGAGGGCGTGGCGGGATCCCTGCGCGATGTCGAGGTCGACGTCGTGCAGGATCTGGGCCGTGCCGAGGCGGACCCGCAGTCCGCGGATGCGCAGCAGGGGAGTGCTCACAGTTGTCGGCCTTCCGGGTGGGACCGGGGCGGGTAGTCGGGGCGGCGTAGCACCCTCGCGGCGAGGCGGCGGCCGCGGCCGCCGCGGGCCAGTGCAGCGGCGACGAACACCAGCCCCAGCAACAGCGGGCTCGTGCCGGGCAGAGCCGCGCCGGCCACGTCGCGCACGCCGACGATAAGCAAGGCGGCGAACACCGTCGCGGTCACGCTGCGGGCGCCGATGATGGCGGCGAGCAGAGCCAGCGCGCTGGTCGAGAAGGCCACGTCCGTTGGCGACACGAACCGGCGGGCGGCGATCAGCAGCGCTCCCGCCGCGCCCGCGAGCGCGCCGGCGGTGACGTAGGCGGTCCAGAGCCTGGTGTGCACGGAGAAGCCGTTGGCCTGCATGCGGGCCTCGTGGTCGGCGATGGCTCGCCAGGTGATGCCGGTTCGGCTGCGCAACAGCACATGCAGCCCACCGGTGATGGCCAGTGTGCACGTCAGGATGTACAGGTAGACATGCCCGTCGTGGACCAGTTCGGCGCCGCCGGGCAAGGAGACCGGCACGGCGGCCAGGCCGTTGCCTCCGCCGGTGAGCGGCACCGCCTGCTCGGCGGCGACGCGCGCCACCTCGCCGACCGCGATCGTCAGGACCAAGAACACCATGCCCCGGGTGCGTACGAGCGCCGAGCCGATCACGGCGGCAGCCCCGGCTCCGGCGGTCGCAGCCGCAATCAGCTGGACCAGCCCGCTGCTGACCCCCTGCCCGAGGACCGCCGCGGTGTAGGCACCGACGCCGAAGTAGGCCGCCTGGCCGAGCGTCGGCATCGCCACCGTGGTGGTGAGCAGGTGGGCGCTGACCGCAACCAGCGCTGCGACCAGACCATAGGAAGCCAGGGAAACGGTGTAGGCGTCGGCGAGCCACGGCAGTGACATGCTGGCGGCAACGCCCGCCGCAGTGAGCGCTGGCGCGGGTATTCCGAGGAATCGCGCGCGGCTGCTGCTGGTCATGCGGACCTCCTGCGGTTGATGCCGAAGCGGCCCAGCAGCGCCAGAGCCAGAACCGCGTACGGCAGGTAGGGCGCAGCGGTCGGCCATCCTGCCACCGCGGTGGTCTGGATCTGCCCGACGACCATCGCGGCCACGAGGGCGCCGCGCGTCGACCCGGCACCGCCAGCCACGACGATGACCAGCGACAGCAGCAGCACCGTATGGTCTATACCTGGTGACGGACCCACGACGGGCGCGCCCAGGACTCCTGCCGCAGCGGCCGCCGCGGTGGCAACGGCGACCACCGCCGCACGCATTCGCCGTGGTGGGATGCCGAGCGCCGCGACCATCGCCGGGTCGGCCGCCACGGCGCGCATGACCGCACCGGCCCGGGTCCGGTGGACCACCAACCACAGACCGGCCGCGAGCCCGGCGCCAATGACGATGAACACCATCCGGTAGACCGGGTAGGGCCGACCCGCGATGTCGACCGACCCGCCGAGCCCTGCCGGAGGGTCGACCGACAGCGGCTCGGCACCCCACACCTCGGTCAGCACGTATGCGCCGACGAGCGCCACACCGATGGTGGCCAGCGCCTGGTCCAGGTGCCTCGGCACTGCTTCGAGCAGCAGCGCCAGGCCCGTTCCCGCAGCCGCGCCGCCGACGATCGCCGCCGCCAGCGCGGTCAGCAAACCCACCCAGGTCCCGTGCATCAGCGCCCAGGCCGCGTAGGCGCCGGCGAGGTAAGCCGTTCCGTGCGACAGCTGCATCACCCCGGCCACGCCGAGGCAGAGGGAGAGGCCGGCGGCTACCGTGTAGAGCAGCAGCCCGTAGGCCACCCCGTCGATGGCGACGATCAGGTCGCCGACCCCGTTCCACATCGTGTCGTCGGCCGTCAGCCGACCTGGCCGAGCTGCGCCACGACCACGTTCGAACGGCTGGTGCCTTCGGCCTTGACCTCGCGCAGATACCACTGCTGTACCGGGGTGTGCGTGGCCGATGCGAACTGCCACGGGCCGCGCGGGCTGTCGAGCTGACCGAGCTTGCCGATGGCCGTGTTGATCGCCTCGGGGGTGGGGTTAGCTCCGGCGGACGCGATCGCGCGGTCGAGCAGCGCGGCAGCGTCGTAGGAGGTCACGTGGTACACGTTCGGCACGGCTGAGGGGTACTTCGCCGCGAAGGCCGCGGTGAAAGCCTGGTTGGACGGGTTGTTCAGGCCCGGGGCGTAGTTAGCGGCGGTCAGTACGCCGTCGGCGGCGCTTCCTTCGGCTGTCAGCGCCGCGCCCTCGGTCAGGAAACCGGCCGCGTACAGCGGCATGCCCTTCCCGACGAACTGCGCGTACTGCTTGGTGAACGAAATCGCCGGTGCTCCCGCGTAGAAGGCATAGACTGCGGCCGCGCCGCTGTCTCTCACCTTGGCCAGCCAGGGGGCGAAGTTGTCCGTGGCTGGCCAAGGGGTGTAGGTGGGCTTGCCGTCGGGGTTGGCCAGTTTCCCGCCCGCCGCGACGAACGCGTCCACGAACCCCGCGAGCTGGTCGTGGCCGCCCTGGTAGTCCGGCCCGATCACGTACACCGGCCCGTTCACCGACTTGGCCACATACGGGCCGGCCGCTCGGCCGTAGTCGACGGACTGGAAGCTGGTGTGCCACACGAAGCTCACGTCCGACAGGGTGGAGGGTCGCCCCCCGACGCCGACGAAAGGCACCCTGGCCTCGGTGGCCGGTCGCGCCACCGTGCCGACCGCCGGCGCGGTGGCCGTCCCGACGATCGCGGCGACCTTGTCCGCCTTAAGCAGTTTCTCGACGGCCGTCTGCGCTGCCGCCGTGCCGTCGCCCTCGTCTGCCAGAACCACCTTCACCCTGTGTCCGCCCAGCTTGCCGCCGTGCTGGTCCAGGTACAGGTCCCATCCGCGCTGCATGTCGGTGCCGATGGCCTGGTAGGGGCCGGTCTGTGGAGCGATGAAGCCGATGGTGATCTCGCCGGGTGACGCGTCGGGGGTCATTGCCGAGCCGGTGCAGCCCACGGCGGCCAGCACGACCACCAGCGCCGCGGGTGCCAGAAGTATTCGTCGGGGAATTTTCACTGCTTGCTCTCCTTCATGAGACAACAGGCACCTGCCCGGCCGTGGATCGCGGCCGGGCAGGTCGGCTTCGATCAGCTGACGCTGTAGAGGTGGGGCCGCTGGGCCACGCGCAGATCCGCCTCGCCGATCACGGCGCGGCCGTCCTCCAGCAGCTCGGTGAACAGCTGGGCGTAGGCATCTGCGGAGAGGTGTCGCGGAAGGCCGCTCGCTGCGCCGACCAGGACCGTGTCGTGCTCCCCCCACGTCGCCGGCGTGCCGGATCGGCGTGCCCAGCAGGTGCCGGACGCGTAGACCGACACACCGTGCGAATCGTGCTCGACGGTGATGGCGCTAAGGCTCGGAACGCTGACCTCCCCATCGGCCCACACGCCGAACTCCGCCAGGTGCCTTACTGCGACCAGTTCTGCGGGGAGCGCGGAGTCCGGGGCGGCCCGGACGGTGGCTGGGCACTCGGCGGGTACGTCGATGATCAGCAGCGGATCCTCGGTGCCCGGCCAGTACGTGGCCACGACCACAGGCCGAACCGCGCGATGCCGGGAACGGCTGCGGCACCCGGCACCCTCGCGGTACCGAACGGTCGTGCGGCGGTGCCGGGGCATAGCCAGGCGAGCCGTGAGAGCTATTCGTCTGCCGTCATGTTCCGGGTGCACCTGTTCCCCCTGCAGCGCGCGGTCGTTCGGTTTAGCGAAGTCAGTGGCCTGTCGCCGCGCCGCCGTCAACGGCGAGGCAGGCCCCGTTGATGGAGGCTGCCAGGTCAGAAGCCAGGAAATGCACGGCTGCGGCGACCTCCTCGGGCTCGGCGACCCGCCGGATCGGGATCTGCTCGATCAGCTTGTCCAGCTCCGGCTTCGGGATGGTTTCGATCATGGAGGTATTGGTCAAGCCAGGCAGGACGATGTTCGTCGTGACGCCGCTCTTGCCCCACTCTCGCGCCAGCGAGCGTCCGAGGCCGACCAGGGCTGCCTTGGAGGCGGCGTAGTTGGTCTGGCCGAGTTCACCACGCAGGCCGACCACCGAGGACACCAGGACGATGCGGCCCTTCTTGGCGATCATCATTCGGCGTATGGCCTTGCGCGTGGCGAAGAAGGCGCCCTTGAGGTTGGTGTCGAGGACTTCCGTCCAGTCCGCCTCGCTCATCCTGATGGTGAGCCGGTCTCGCGTGATGCCGGCGCAATAGACCAGGACCTCGACCTGGCCCTGCTCGGCTTCGACGGCGGCGAACGCATCCTCTACGGACTGCTCGCTGGTCACGTCGCACGCGACACCGAACAGGCCGGTGGGCGGTTCGCTGGATTTGTAGGTGACGGCGACCTTGTCGCCGGATGCGGCGAAGGTGTTGGCGATCGCCAGGCCGATGCCCCGACTGCCGCCCACGACGAATACCGAACGCTTACTCAACTGCTCCTCCTGCGGTTACGCCCCCGTGCGATACGACTGCCAGTAGCTCGGCTCGCACACAGAACAGCGCTTCCGTTGGAGCGCACAGGCTTCAGCCGCTACGGCTGGCAACAGACTGCCTCCATCAAGATTCGAAAGCTAGAAAGTGGGACTTCAAACTGGGACTTCCTGAAGTCTCAGTACAGGAATTGCCGGGCAGGTCAGCATCACGGGCCGGTCGGCAACCGCCTCGCCGACGGTGCAGGCCTAGCGAGAGCTACAGCGCACATGGCAAGCTGTGCCGTCTCAATGAACGGGGAGGGGCCAGAATGGGCGAGACCGAAGACGCTGTGTATCCCGTCATCGCTGTGATCACGTGGCTGGTCACACTGCGGATGCTGATCACCCAGTTCAAGGAGCCGACACTGCAGCGAGGCTTCTTGATCGCGGCCATCGGCATTCCCGGGTTCTCGTACTGGACGGCGGCACCCCGCAACTACCACTGGTTCAACGACCTGGTCGGCGTGCCTAATCTCGGCGTGCTGGTCGTCTACTGCGGCGTCATGACGTTCGCCTATGGCATCGTCGCGTTCCTCATGGCGGTGGTCCGCGGCCGGGAGTACCTGGTGCGCCGCATCTGGTATTGGACCGCGGGCTACGTCCTGGCGGTCGCCGTGATGGCGGTCCTGTTCGTGCTCGCCCCGGTCGACGTCGTCGACGCCGAAGGGTCCACCGGGTTCGACCAGATGTACGCGGCCGCGCCGTACGTGCCGTGGCTTCTGATCATTTTCCAGCTCTACTTCGCCGCGGGCCTGATCGCGCTGTCCGGATACTGCTGGACCTGGAGCCGCCAGCTGAGGGACCGTCCCTTCATGCAGCGCGGGCTCGCATTCATCGGAGTCGGCTCAGCGCTCGGGCTGCTGTACGTCGTCCCGAAAATCGTCTACGTGGTGATACGGCAGTCCGGCCCGGACCTTGTCGCGCTCAACACGTGGGCTCCGCTCGGCGCCGTAGGCGCAAGCCTGTGCTACCTGGTCGGCTTCTCACTGTGCGCGATGGGCTGGTTCACCGAGTACCGCGAACGCTGGAGCGCCTATCAGCGCATCCACCCTCTGTGGACCGAGCTGGTCGACCCGTTCCAAGGCCTGGTGCTGCGCCGCAACGAAGGGCCCAAGAACCCACGGCGTGCGCTGCATCCGGCTCGGCTCAAGACCCTGGTGTACCGGCGTGTCGTCGAGCTGCGTGACGTGCGGCTCATGCTGCGCGCGTGGTTCGACCCGACGGTCGCGGCGTCGGCGCGTGCCGAGGCGCAGGCAGCCGGCCTGAAGGACATGTCGGCCGACGCCTACGTCGAGGCTGCGCTGCTGCGTGCCGCGCTGGCTGCTCATCGGCCGGAGGCGGAGCCTCCCACCACGGCCGATCCGCACCTGGGCGGCGACGCCATCGGCCGGTGGCTGTCCGACCCGCCGACCCTGGGGCCGGAGACCCGCTGGTGGTCCGCGGTGGCCGGCCACTACCTGGCGGCGGACGCCCCAGCTGCGAAGGTGACCGCGGGTGCGTGAGCAGCAGCCGCCGCACGCGGCCTACCGTCGACTCGCGCTGTTCGACATGCCCGAGGACGTCAAGATCGGCATGAACCTGGCCCTGTATCGGACGTGGGGCATTCCGGCGATCGCCGCGGTGCTGCACCAGACCGGCGAGATCGTGCGGCACACCCAGCGCCGCTCCGACGACACCGGGCTGATCATGTACCTGCTGATCTATCACGGATTCGAGCACCCTACCTCCGAAAAGGTGCTACGCCGACTCAACGCGATGCACCACCGCCTCCCCATCTCGCCCGAGGACTACCTGTACGCGCTGGCCAGCCTGATGGTCGTCCCCACCCGGTGGATCGCCAGGTGGGGGCCGCGGCCATTGAACGCACAGGAGCGCCAGGGGACCTTCGACTTCTACGCCGAACTCGGCCGCAGGATGGGGGTGCAGAACATCCCGGCCTCCTACGACGATGTCGAGAGCTGGCTGGACTCGTTCGAGGTTGAGCACCTGCGGCCCAGCGCGCAGGCTGCCGCACTGCTGCGAGCGGCACGCGGGATGCTGGTCGACCGGTTTCCTCCGGCTGCGCGCCCGGTGGCCCGCCGGCTCGTCGACGCGCTGCTCGACCCGCCGCTGCGCGAAGCGCTGGGCGTGCCCGAGCCGAGCATGGCGGCCAAGGCCACGGTTCGGCTGCTGCTGTCGGCGCGTGCTGCACGAGCTCGGCGACGGCCGCCGCGTACCGAGCCGTCGTTCCACCCGGACGGGCCGGTGCGCAGCTATCCCCACGGGTACGACCCCGACCGGCTGGGACCCGCGTACCTCAACAGCTAGCGGATTCAGTCGTCGCGGGCCTCGGCCAGGCCCGCGACCAGCCGCTCCAGCATCCTGGCCGTGTCCGACCCGACGAGGATGGGGCGGTGGGCGATGTCGGTGATCCGGCCGCGCTCTCCCACGACGGTCGCCAGGGTCTCGGCCTCCTCCTCCTGCCGTCCGGAGTAGGCGGTACGGCCAAGCAGCCGGATGACCGCCGATGGGTCCAGCGTCGGCAGGGCCTTCGCCAAGAATTCCGCCGAATACGGCGAGATGCCCTGGTGCCCGAACAGGATGTGCCCGATCTCGTGCAACGCGATGTGCGTCATGTGCAGCGGGGAAGTGGCGCGCTCGACGAAGACGTAGTCGGTGTCGGCCGTCGCCAGCCACAGCCCGCAGGGGCAGCGGGCGCCCGTTTCCACCGGGACGAAGACGATCCTCCTGCCGCGCTTGCGCTCCAGCTCCTGCCGGAAAAGCTCCAGGTCGAAGGGCCGGGGCACGTCGAAGTCCCTGATCAGCTCCTTGCAGCGGCGCCGGGTCCGGCGTGGACTGGCCACACCGCCGGTCGAAACCGTCCACCACGCGCGGTCCAGCGACCAGCCACGCAGACAGGCGGGACCGTAGACGGCATCGGCATCTGACACGAACGTCATTGCACCGGCTCTCCCTGCTCGCCGTTGCGCCGGCGCACCTCGGCGCCGATGATGCTCTCCAGGGTATGCAGATCCGCCGCCGACAGGTTGCCCAGCCGCCCGGCGGCGCTGGAGACGCTGGCCTCCTTCAGCTGGCGAAGGAAGGCCACTCCCTCCAGATCCTTGTCGACAGCCGAGACGTCGTCGTCGGTGAAGTAGCCTGCGCTCACGCCGAAGAACCGGGCCAGCAGGGCCGCCGTGTCCAGGCCGGGGATGCGCTCGCCCCGGATGTAGTACGCGATGATCGACTCCGACAGCTTGACCCCAGTGACGTCCCTCACACCGTCAGAGACCTGTCTGGCCGACAATGGCCGATCCTGGCCGGCCGGGCGAAGGGTCTGCCGTAGATGGTTGAACCGCGCGGTGAAGCGGAGTTGTTCTGCGGTGGACCGATCAGATGACATGGGTCTCTGTCCTTTGTGCACGGCTTGCCTGCGATCGCCCGGCGCGCGCCGAAAGCGGTAAGCGGTCCGCTCCGCAGGGTTGCGTTTTGGGGATCAAGGTCTATGCTCTCAACGTCCGGGGCTACACAAAAGTGTAAGACCAATTGCGGGTTCTACACAATTGTGCAGAGAAGTCCAGCCGGGATCGTCGATCCCGGAAGGATCTTCGGCGGAACTCGACGGGGGCGCAAGGGGCCGACAGCCCCTTGCGAGTTCCCTCGCATTTCGACCGGGGCCCTCGGTCGACTTTCGTACGTCTCGGCGGCCGCCGGGAGCGCTACTGAGGCCGCCGACAGGTGCCTGGGAGGCAAGCCTGATGGGCGGCACGGCGCAAGTCACTGAGCATTCCCGCGGCGAGCAGTTCGACACCGACCTGCTCAAGCCCAGTGCCGAGCTGCACCACTTTCTGACGACCTGGCGGGAGCGACTCGATCCTGCCAGCATTCCGGGCCTGAACGCCAGGGGGCGCAAGCCGCGAAAGGTCGTCAGCCAGGACCTCATGGCCGCCCTCGTGGGCGTGTCTGCCCCGTGGTACGGAAAGCTCGAACGCGGGGACCTCGGTCCCGACTACTCACCGGACTTCCTGGACCGCGTGGCGTACGCGCTGCGGCTCAACCCTGACGAGCGCCGGATGCTCTACCTTCTAGCCGTGGGCCGCGAGCCGGCGCCCCTGGACGAGGTGGCACGGACGTCGGTTTCGCCGACCATGAAACGCATCGTCCACGAGCAGCGCTGGCCCACATGGATCTCGGACCGCAGCTGGGATGTGCTCGTCCACAACGAGGTGACCGAAAAGTGGCTGCCCCACTTCGCGTACGAACGCAACATCATGCGATGGCTGTGGGCCTATCCCGAGTCCCAGTACCAGCTCGTCGACTACCGGCAGGTGTGGGCACCGCTCATGCTGGCCCAGATGCGCGCGGCGAACGCCAAGTGGCCGGGCACGCCTCGGCTGCAGGAGCTGATCACCGAGGCCATGGAAGTCAGCGCTCTGTTCAGGCACCTGTGGGAGAACGACCCCATGGTCTACCACCACCCGGACGGCGACCGGCGGTGGATGTTCCTGCCCTTCCGGCAGGAACCTGTCGAGGTCGAGATCCGGGCACTGATGCCGATGGGGGAGGAGGACCTGCGGCTGGTGTGCCTGGTGCCCACGACCGACGACCCCGCCGTGCTGGCCTCATTGCAGGCCCCGCCCCGGGCCTAGGGCTTCGTACGCTCCTGGTGGAGGCGGACCATCCGGTCCAGCATCTCAGCCCGCCCGCCTTCGACGGTCGCGCCGAGCGACTGGTAGATGCTGCCGATCGTCACGACCAGGCGCTCCGGATGCCCCCACGCGGCGAAGTCCGTTAGCTCGATGTCCATCCCTGCGGCGGCGACCCAGTACGGAGTGCCGCGTGAGAACTGCCGCCGGGCGAATGCGCTTACGTACTCGAGATACTCGCGGAAGTCGCGCACACCCTCAGCGTCGGTGACCGGCCCGTGACCGGGCACGATCGTGTCGGCGCCCGTCGCGAGGATCCGGTCGCACGCCGCGATCCAGCCGTCGACGGAGCCTTCTTCCCATATGACCGGGTGATCTCCGATGAACAGGATGTCGCCTGCGTAGACGATGCCGCTGTCTGGCACGTGCACGATGACATCGCCATCGGTGTGCGCCGGACCGACCTCGATCAGCTCGACTTCCCGAGCACCGACGCTCAGCCGAGTCGTGCCGCTGAACGTCCGCGTCGCCTTCGTTAGCTGGATTCCGGAGAAGTCGAAGTCGCCGAAGAACTGGCGCATGTACGCGCCCATGGGTGAGTCCGGCTCGGTGTCGCGGGTCATCGCAGCCATGGCCGCCGGCGGGATTTCGCGTTCCATGCCGTCGTGGGTGGCTTGGGAACTGATGATCTCAGCGCCGGGCAGCAGCTGGTTGCCCCAGCAGTGATCGCCGTTCGCGTGAGTGTTCACCACGGTGGAGATCCGCGCCGCGGGCAGCTGGGCGGCCACCGCAGCGAGCATGCGCTGCGTCAGCGGAAGCGTGAAGAGGGTGTCCACGAGCAGCGCCGCACCGTCGCTGGCTATGACACCGCAGTTGCTCAACCCCCATGAGCCGGACGGCTGCAGGTAGGTGTAGGTCTCAGGGCCAAGACGGTGTAGCCCAGCCTCGACATAGGGGATCTGCGATGCCATGAGCACACATCGTGCCAGGCCCACGGCCGTCGATCACCGGTCCGGGCGCGAAGATTCCAGATCGTGATCTCATCGCGAATTCACTCACGAGCAAGTCACCCGATTGCGGTGTCCGCTCCCAGCTCCTCAAGCTCACGCTCAAGACGCTGCTGCTTGACCCGCAGCGCAGCCAACGCGCGGCGCTTGGCTTCGATGGAGTCGCCATCAGCGCTGGCGCGGCGCCGCTCCGCTCCGGCCGTCCTGTCCACCTGTGCCTCATGGTGAGCTCGCACCCACGCCGGATCGCGGGGCGGCTGCGCCACCAGGTCGTGCAGCAGCCCGGAGACACCGCGGGCGAAGTTCGTGCCCTCCAGGAGGAAGTGCGCCTCGGCCAGTGCTTTGAGCCGCGGATCGAACGCCAACACCGTCTTCTCACTGGTCGCCAACCAGCTCGGCAACTCGGCGGGAAGGTCCGGCTCGGATCCGAGCGCCGCGGCGCGAAGCCGTTCCAGGCGGCGCGCGGTGCCCAGCGCCTCCTCGTCGGTGACCGGCCCGCTCGCGGTCCGGCCCTCGGGGCGCAACGGCTCCAACTCGCCCGGTAGGAAACCCTCACCCGGCGGCGTCGGATCGACGACGGCGAGCATCCGGCGGTCGGGGCCGTGCTGGATGCGCCGACGGCCACTGCGCCCGTCCGGCTTGATGCTCTGCTCCACGATGCCCCCAAGGTTCGCCCGCGTCGTGCGGTCATCGTTCCACATCGGTTTGCGGCAATGCGTAACTCGGAGTTTAGGACATTCCTCAACATGCACAAGACGCAGACCTGTCCGAATTCGAGCCCCCCACAAAGCCAGAAAAGTATGTAGCATCCTTTTACCTCGAACGGTGACCGCGACCGATCCGCCGAGACACTACGTCATGACATAAACTCCTCCTACGTCTTGACATAGTTTCAGGGCTGGATGAGGATGCAGGAGTCACACCAAGCGCTCCCCAACAACGCTTGGTCACGGGGGGAGCGGGTGCCTTCGCCGGCCGGCTAGAAGCAGAGGCGAAGGCACCCGCTGGCATCAAGAGCGCTTCGGGCTTGTCCGACCCGGAGCGCTCTTGCCGTGTGTGGACATTCCACGGAATCGGACCGGTCACCCACGGGGGTTCACATATGACGGCGACAGTCAGTCGGCGGCACCTTCTACGCGCTGGGTCCGCAGCGTTCGCAGCACTGCCGGTATTGGCTCCCAGCGGGGCATGGGCAGCGCCCGACCACACGAGCGGACCAGCCGACCTGATCATCTACGGCGGCCGGGTCCTTCCCATGGACTCCCCGCACCGGCGCCGCGCCGAGGCCGTGGCCGTGCGCAACGGCCGCATCGCCGCGATCGGAGGCGACCGCGACCTGCGCCACCTCTGTGGTAGGCGCACTGCCGTGATGGATGCCCAGGGCGGGACTATCCTGCCGGGCATCAACGACAGCCACGTCCACCTCGCCTCATGGGGCCTGACGTTCCCGCCGCTGAGCGTCGAGGTCGCCGCGCCCACGATCGCGGCATTGGTCGCGAAGGTCGCGGCGGCCGCGGCCGCAATCCCGTCCGGCAGCTGGATCCGCGGGCGCGGCTGGTCTGAGATCGATCTGCCCAGGGCACCCACGCGCCACGACCTCGACCCCGTCTGCGGAGACCGGCCGGCCGTGCTCGTGGACTTCACGCTGCACGCCTGCGTGGCCAACACCCGTGCGCTGCAGCTGGCGGGCATCGGCCGCGACACCATCGCGCCAGGTGGCGGCGTCATCGAACGCGACGAGCACGGCGAGCCCACGGGGGTGCTGCGCGAAGGCGCCCAGGACCTGCTGCAAGCAGTAGTTCCGGCCTACACCCGCGCCGAGCTCACCCAGGCGATCACGACCGCCGCCGCAGTGCTGACCGCGCAGGGGGTCACGAGTATCACCGACCCCGGCATCACCCCGGACCTGGCCCGCCTCTACCGCGACCTCACCGACGCCGGGTCCCTGCCGCTGCGGGTCACCGCCCTGCTGCACGCGGGCGACTCGCCCGACACGATGCGCGAAGCCATCGCCGCCAGCTGGCCGCTGCAGGGCGACAATCCCCGCTCCTTCCGCGTCGCCGGGGTCAAGATTTTCGGCGACGGGGTGCCGACTGCAGCGAGGACTGCGTGGCTGCACGAGCCGTACACCGACGGCACCAACGGGGCGCTCACCATCGCCGGCACCACCGAGGCCGCGCAGGTCGCCAACCTCCGCGCCATGATCGCCATGGCACACCGGGCCGGCCTGCAGATCGGCACCCACGCCACCGGTGACGCCACGGTCGATGCGGTCGTAGCTGCCTACCTGGCGGCGATGCGCCACGACCGCCGCCGCGACCCGCGCCACTACGTCATCCACGGCGACCTGGCCCCGGCCCAGACGCTGCGGACCATGGCCCGCCACGACATCGGCGTCAACATGAACTCGCAGATCAAGTGGCTGATCGACAGGGCGCTCGAACCGCTGCTCGGGCCGCAGCGCACCGACTACCACTGGCCATACCGCACCGCCGTCGACGCCGGTGTGCGGGTGTCGACCGGCTCGGACGGGCCCGTCACCACGCCGGACTGGCGCATCGGCGTCATGCAGATGGTCCTGCGCAAGGGCAGCCTCGGGTCGGTGTCCGGCCCGGACCAGCGCCTGACCCTGCAAGAGGCGTTGCAGACCTACACCTCGACCCCGGCGTGGCAGGACCGGGCCGACACCTGGAAGGGCACCCTTGCCCCCGGCCAGGCCGCGGACCTGGTCGTGCTCGACGCCAGCATCGAGGACATCGCCCCCGGCGACATCCCGGCCGTCGGCGTGCGCGCGACCGTCGCCGACGGCCTCGTCGTCCACGACCCCCACAACACGGCCCGCACAGCGACGCCGCAGCGGCGTCCCGCCTGGACCGACGCGCACGGCCGGGCCTGCTACACCTCGGGGACCTGCTGTTGCACGCTCAGCCGGGCGCTGCTGCACGGCCGGGCCTGAGCCGCGCCGGGTGCCCACTCCCGCCGGACGGGGCACCCGGCGCACCAGCCGCTACTTGCGTTGGTCAGGAGCGAGGCGGCCCGCCCAGTCCTCGGCCTGCCGCAGGCACCGCTCCAGTTGCTCCAGCCCGGCCTCGCCGAGCCGGGCCCCGGCCCACGCGCCGAGCCTCGCGTAGACCGCCCGGTAGCTGCCCCCGCCGCGGTGCACGATGAGACCAGCGAGGTAGTGCAGCGCGTCGCGGACCTCACGGGCTTCGAGGTCTTCGCTCCAGCCGTGATCGATCACGCACTCCGTGCACGACTGCCACCGGTCAGGTGCCGGGCGATGCTGGCAGAACAGGCAGATCGGATCGCCGCAGGTCTCGCAGGTCAGCGCAGCCGAGTCGGCGTCGCTGGTGCCGGCTCGCGCGCTTGAGATGCACACCCGACCGGCACAGCGCGCCGCGAGCCTGGCATCCACGGAAGCCCGTTCCACCTCGGCAGCGCAGGTGCCGCAGCGCTCCATCGGAGCCTTGACGGGCTGTCGCCCGCACTCGAAGCACACGACTCCCGGGCAGGCGGCGCAGGCGGTCATCGACCCCCCGTCACGCCCGGCTCGATCATTGGCCAGGAACACGGACTCGCACCGTCCGACGCAGTCGACGTCGCAAGGCGGCGGCTGGATCCAGCTGCTGGGCACCTGGCGCAGCAGCGCGGTCGAGGCCTGCTGGTAGGACTCGCCTGTGGCGGCCATCCGGGCCCGGATGGCGGATTTGGGCAGGCGGGACTTGGCCACTGTTCACCTCTCCCGGCGAAGCCCACGCCCCTTCGCCGCAAGAGAAGGACGAACAGGAGGTATCCACACCAGCATCGAGTCACCTGGTCCGGGTGCGCGGTAGCCTTCGGCGCCGGATAGCCCGGTGCGCCTGGCCCGAGGCCCTTCGCCCACCGCCGACGGGCCGCGTGGAGACCCCGGGTATGGACTGGCGCGCGCATACGCCCAGAGCTCGCATTCTATGTCCCACACGGACGCCAACCACAACAGGTAAGGCCCGCATCGCCACGGGGGAAGCGCTGCGGGCCTTGGCCTTGTGCGACGCGTCCGCGCCGCGACATCGAACATACGCCGCCTCCCGCACACGTGCTACCCCCGTTCGGGCGGCGCCCACGGTCGGGCAGGCACCGTCAGCCCTCCGACCTAACATCATTCGATGCAGTTGAATCCAAAGATGGACAGAGGCGAGGCCGCCGAGCGTGACCTCAGGCGCGAGGAATACGTGCAGCTGTGTGAGGCCATCCGGCACACCTGGATGGCACAGATCGCGGGCAAGCGCGGCATCCTGCCCGGGGCGACCCTCGACCCGATCATCACCCCTCGCGGATGGGTGGGGCACGTGCAGGGCACGATCGCCCAGAGCGACCTGATGTCCGACGACCGTCCCCGGATCGCGGCCGCCATCGTGCTGGCGTACGACCTGCCCCTCGGCGCCGTCCTCGTCGACGACGGCCACCGCCGCATCCCCGACAGCCTCACGGTGTGGGCCTTCCGCCGGCCCGGTGAAGTCGACTACCACCAGCGCCTGCCCCACACCGTCTTCAACCAGGTCTTCGCAGGAGAGGAGGCCGTGCCGGGCACGCTCACCAGGTTGGAACGCGCCGAGCTGGTCAGCTGGGGCCGCAAGGTCAACGCCATCCTTGGTGCGGTGCGGCGAGGCGCCGAGGTGGACATGGACCAGGTCACCCGCCGCTACAACCGGTTCCGAGGAGCCGTGCTGGACGCCCTGAGCAAGGTCGACGTCGAACAGGTCCGCGAGCTCGTCGAGCAGACCGGCCTCAACCACCGGACTGTCGGCGTGGACATCGGGCGCCTGTTGGGGATGTCACGCGACTGAGCAGCGAAGGTGGCCAGCATTCCGGGGAATCCCGTCCCCGCGCCGACGGCTACGCCGACACGGTGGATCGTCGTGTAGGCGTAGCCGCCAACTCCGATGGCGTGGTTGCGGGCAGTTGGAGCGCCGGCCGCACGCCCGACGTGCCCGAGGCGCTGACCGGAACGGTCGGGCAGAGACGTTAGGCGTGGACGGGCCGTACGCTCGCTACCTCGATCACTGACCGGCAGCGGAGGTATAGATGGACCCGGTGGACGACGCGGCCGCCGCCGACCCGCAGGGACACCAGTGGGTGGCCGTGGCCGTGCAGATCCCGGTGGACGATGAGACTGCGGCCGAGGTTCGGCGGACCGGCGTTTACGACGGGCCGGTAGAGATCCACGTGGACAACATTTACTGCGCTCGGTGCCTGCTGCCGGCCAAGCGGGGTGGGCAGCCGTGCCGCGGCGAGGTCGACGTCAGCGACGTGCCGGGCATGGTGTCGTGACGCTATCCCTGCCAGGTCAGGTGCCGGTGCTCGTCGGTCCACATGAGGTATCCGGTGTTCTCCAGCTGCACCGGGCCGTCTGCGACCTCGTCGACCGACGCCTGCATGACGTGGGCCAGCGCCGCCAGACAGGTCACCGAGTCCTGGTGGTGCTCGATCTCCTCGTACCAACAGGCGCTGCCGCCAGCGACTCGGCCTGGGTTGAGACTCCGGTCCCTGAGCAGACCAGGTCATTGACACCGCAGCGCGATTACCGAAAACGGTCCTCGACGGTCGCCGCAACGCCGTACATACGGACCGGCCTGGTCGGCCGCCCCGCCGCCGGAGAATAAGCATCGGGCCTGAGCCGATCATTGTGGATGGTGGTGGTCCGCCCGGTGGCCGTATCGACGCACTCAGCACCCGATTCGGCGCCACACGTGGGGCACGGCAAAACCATCGCAGCCTCACGCTCGGCCTTGACCGCTGCCTTCTCCTCCGCGTTGAGGTGAGCCCAGCACGCCGCAGCCCGCGTACCGTCAACAAGACGCACCCTGATGCCCTGACAACTGCCATTTCCCCTGCGGCACGTGCGGTCGGTGGCTTCAGCAGTCGCGACGTCGGCATAGCCCCGCGCGAATGGCATCGCCTCGGCTCCGGCAGCTGCATGATCAGCGAGTAGAAGAACGTTCTCGGGCGTCAGCGGGCCGCCCCATGTCGCACCGCTGGCGTACTTCACCGCCAGCGGCTGCCCCGTCTCGATCACGGCGATCGCAGCGTCGAGAAGCTCCACGTGCGCCTCGATGGCCTCAGCCATCCGCTTCACCAGAGCTCGGGTGCTCTCTGGGTCGAACACCGGACCTCCGGGGGGCGGTTCGACCAGGTGCCCGGACACGCGCGCCAGGACGCGGTGGGCGTCGATCAGCGAATCCATCAGCTCGTCCAGGTGCTGCCTGGCCTGGTCCGACACCGCGTCCGGCATCCCGACCACCGTATCCAGCCGCGGCCTGGCAAAGCGCCTCCACTGCGGCTGGCGGTCTGCGACCTTCTGACTCGGGACCGCGCCGGTTCCTGATTCAGTCTTCGCCTTCGCCACCTGTGCCGTTCGACGGCCGCGTCCCATCGTCCACCCCCGGGTAGATCATGGCAGGCCGGGCGTCGCCAGACAACGACACGCTCACCCCTCGCTAGCGGGTGATCCGCCCGGCGTGATCGCGCGACCCGCGGCAGCGATGCCAGACGGTGACCGTGCACATGGTTCTCATGGCCACCTCGACGCCGCCAAGTCGTTTAGCACACACGATCGAATGATCATGTATTGTTCCTGCATGACGGCCGACGATCCCCAGCCGCACCTCACCCAGCGCCAGCAACGCATCCTGGCGGCGATCACCGAGTGGGTCCAGCTGCACGGTTACCCACCGACGGTTCGTGAGATCGCAGCCGCCGTCGGGCTGGCCTCGCCCTCGTCCGCCGCACACCACCTCAAGGTGCTGCAGGACCGGGGACTTCTACGACGCGATGCGCGCTGGCCGCGAGCAGTCACGGTACAGAGCGGCAGCGGCCGGCCAGCAGCCGCCGCGCGAGTGCCCGTCCTCGGCACGATCGCGGCGGGCCTACCGATGCTGGCCGAGCAGCATCATGACGTGGTGCTGGACCTGCCTCGATCGCTGGTTGGCCAAGGCACGCTGTTCGCGCTGCGCGTGAAAGGCGACTCGATGATCGAGGCCGCCATCTGCGACGGCGACCTCGTGGTCGTGCGTCAACAGCCGACGGCCGACAGCGGCGACATCGTCGCGGCCCTGGTCGACGACGAGGCGACAGTGAAGGTGTATCGACGCCAAGCCGGCCGTGCACAACTCCTCCCGAGGAACCCGGCCTACCCGGTCATCCCTGCCGACCATGCGCAGATCCTCGGCAAGGTCGTCAGCGTCCTGCGGCATCTCTGACGGTTCAGTAGCCCGCTCGCCGAGATCCGCAGCGAAGGAGAACCGGCGGCGCCTGATCGTGGACGGTTGGCCAAGGCAGTCACCAAGGCCATGGACGCGCTCGGCGGAGCGGTGACGGTCAGCGACGGCGCACAGCTCATCCAGCAGCTGATCACCGCAGGCGGACAGCTTTTCGGCGGCTGAACCCGGGTTTTGCCTCCGGGCCCCCAGTGCCGAGGCGCGGCCGACGGCGAGCCTGCCGCCTTGCCCAACCAATACCGGCCGGTCCGCCAATTGACTTCTGAAAATGTCATCGCGACGATGACGGCCATGCCACGCCCACCGCTGACCCCCGCCGATGCGCGCGCCGTCCTGGCCGGCCGGGTCGATCCCACATGCAGTGAGGGCGCAGCCTTGGACGCGTCGCTGGTCGTCGCGGCTCACAACCAGGCCCGTTTCAGCGCCGAAGGACTATCCGGGCAGGATGCACTGGCTGCGCTCGTGCTGCGCAGATCTGCTGTGGCGGCACTGGCCGGCCTGGAGGCAGCGCTGATCCGGGCCGCCCGAGACAGCGGTATTCCCTGGAATGACATCGCCCAGGCCGTTGGGGTCGAGTCACGGCAAGCAGCCGAGCGGCGATACCTGCGGCTGTGCGCCGACCGCGAGGGCTTGGACCTCGATCAGCGCATCGAGCAGGAACGGGACGCGCACGCGGCCACCCGGGCCCGCAGACATTGGGCGCACGACCACGGGCCGCGGCTGCAAGAGCTGTGCGCCCGTCTCCTGGCGGCCCTTCCCGATGCGTCGGGGCAGGGGCTGTCGCGCGATCTCAGCTTTTTCCACGGTCAGTCCCATCTCGAAGGCTTCCCCTACCAGATGGAGCAGGCTGCACAGATTGTCGCGGCCTCCGACCCTGCCCTCGCCGACGAAGTGCTGTTGCTGTGGCGCGAGTACCTGGATATTCCGCACCAGGTTCATGCGGCTGCGCAACAGCGCCGCGCGCATAGGCGATCGGCGGCAGGACCGGCGGAAGGTCATCGCGACGATGACAACGCATAGGGCTACCAGCCGTCATCGCCACGATGACGGCTCCCTTTCTCCCCTCTCAGCTGTTTCGCCCGCGGTCGGTCCTTCGAATTCGAGTGATTTGCCCCGTAGAAAGACGACGATCTCGGCGCCGAAGGAGGTGAACACCCATCTGGACAGGTGCCGAGTGTCCTCACCTCCGAGCCCAGTCACCTGGTCCTCGATCAGTCCCAGGCTCTCCAGGCGGCGCAGGAGGGGCCGCTGCACACCCTTGTGGCCGGGGTTGGCCTGGGTGAGCTGGTGTTCGTCCCACGCGGTGACACCGCCGGGTTCATCCAGCTGGCTGGCCATCGTCGACAGCACCTCGATGTGAGGGGCGTCCAGCTGAGCCACGGTGTCGATCGCCAGGGCGGCGCGGTCTACGACGGTTCCATCGGGACTGGCCACGGCGCGGGCGAAGACTTTGGCGAGCAGCGTGACCTTGATGTCCGCGCGAGACCCGCTCGCCACTGTGAGCACGTGGGCCAGCAGTCCGCGCTTTGCGTCGTCGTTGGTCAGGACGTCTTCGAGCTCGTCGGTGGTCATGCCGTTCTCGGCGCGGGTGCTGGCCAGGAACCTGCGGATCCGGTCCACCTGATCCTCGATCAGCTTCTCCGCGAGCACCGCGCCGAACACCGCGGCCGGGGCACCCAGTGCGGGCTCGATCGCCGTCCCGGCCAGGCCGCCAACCACCCCTCCAGCTATGGCTGCGGTTCTCTGCCAACGGCGGTCGTCTTCACTGTCCACTGGCCGATTGTGGCGCAGGGCGGCAACTGGGCGCCGCGTCGGCACGGCCTGATCATGGCCTGGCCGACGCGGCGGCTAGGCCGCCCCGGGTGGCGCCGCCGTGGGCTACTCGTCCTCGCCGGCGGCAACCTGGGCCTGGAACGCCTGGTCCATGAGAGCGGAGGTCAGGTCCCGCAGGCCGGCCACGACGCTCCACTCCGGCATGGTGGCCGGATTTAGCCCGGCCCTCTTCGCGTTCTCCCACATCGAGTCCACGTACTCGTAGAGCGTGGTCCGCGCGGCGTGCTGGGCAGCACGGGCAGCCGTGTCCAGAGCGGCCAGCGCCGCCTGGTCGTGCTCGGCGAACGCATCGGCCAGGTCGATGGCCATGCCCTGGTGATCGTCGAGCTGGTCGGTGTCATCGCCAGAGATCGTCATCCGATCACCATACGTCGATCGCCCGCGAGGCGGTGGAGGCGCGTGCGCCGGTGGCACTCTCACGGGACGCCCGAGTCCAGAGCATCTGCGGGGTTGGAGGTCGTTGGGTGCCTGCTCACGGCGGTGTCGTCACCCGACCGGCGCGCCGTTGCCCGGCGCCTTCGACGGTTATCCACAGCCCGCGTCTGGGTGCTTCCGCGCAAGCCGCGGTGGTGCCACGATCTGCACATGGTCCGCGGCATTCCCCGCTCGCTCACCCTGATCACCATGCACCGCGGGCTCGACATCGGCGAGCACGTCGCTGCTTTCGCCCGTCGTCTCGGCGTACCACCGTGGGTGGTGCCCACCTACCGTGGCGCGCGGGTGCTGACCGTGCGCTGGGAGTGGACCGAAGCCGCCGACGTGCCGTGAGCAGCTCGGTGCCTCCCGTCGGCGCGGCTTGGGTTCGGCTTCGAGATGCGGGCCAACGCCCGCTGCCTCATACTGTTTGGTTCTGCGTATGCGGACACCGGCCCGATACGGCCGCGCTCGGTACTCGCCGGAGGTGCTCGTGAACCGCTTCCCCACACTGGCCGACGCTGCGCAGATGCCACGCGCCGGCCTGGCCCGCCGCTGGGCCGAGCAGCCACCCGGCGCCGGACGCGAGCATCTGTGGCAGCTCCTCGAAGGCCCTGGGCTGTCCAGCGAGCTGGAGGAGCTGGCCATCACCGCGGCGTTAGCCGCCGAGGTGCGTCGAGGGCTGGGCGAGATGCTGCACCGTGCCACATTCATCGGTGCGACGGTCGACCAGCTCACGGCCGCTACCGGGTTGCCCGCCGGTGCGTTACCGGATGTCTGGCTGGCCTGGGCGGGCCCGCAGCGCGCGTGCGGTGTGCTGCCCGTCGCGGAGTTCCAGTTCGTCGCCGATCGGCTGGCGGGCAAACCATCCGTGCCGTACGCGTACCCACGGCACGCTGTCCGGGCTGACGAGCAGGACTGACCGGCTGAGCCACGGCCGGCCGGGTCTTTGCGGGTGGCTCCTATGGTGTTCCCCGTGCCCGCAAACCCCATGGACCTGTTGTCGGCCATGACCGGCGCCTCCGCCGGGATGGTCGCGATCGTCGGCGGTCTCCTCGTCTCCCGATACATCGGCCTGGACGCCGAGCAGCAGGGCGCCGCGAGCCTGCTCGCCGACGCCGAGGAACGGCTGGCCGTCGCGGATCGGCGCTACGCCGAGGCGGTGTCTGACCTCGCCCGGTTCGAGCTGCACCGGATGCTCCTGCACTCCGTGGCGATGGAATCGCTGATTCACGACGTCACAGAGCCACGCACCGAGCTGCGCACCATCCGCATGATCAGCGAGCAGCACTGCATCAGCTCGGACGCAGAGCTCCAGCCGCACTTCACCTCCGTGATCGACCTGATCCGGCGGACCAGGAAGGAGCTGGAGGAAGCACTTCCCGACGAGGGGCAGGGGCCGGACTTCTGGAAGAACCGCATGGAATCAGGGTTCATTCGGCTTCCATTGATGGCCAGGGCCGGCATCAGGGATGACTTGTCGGCTGCGGTCTGGTCGGCCGTGTACGACCAGACGGTTGACTACCGGTACATCCGCGCAGAGCATCGTAACCGCGAGTCGGGCGGCACGCCGTCAGGCCAGCAGTCGCTACGTGAGTGGACGGACGCCCCCGAGGAGGGCGTGGCCACCGTCAATGCGGTCCGGGACGCCTCCCTCCAAGCGAAACTTCACTCGCTCAGCAGCGAAAGGGACCGCGCGATCCAGCGCAGGGAGGACGTCCACGCCGAGCGCGACCGGCTCGCCGCCAACCACGCCGCGGTGGTAAAGCCGAAGGGTCTGCTGCTCGGGCTGCTCGTGCTGGTGTTCGGCAGCGTCGTCGGGGTCGTCTTGCCGGTGATGAAGATGGCCAGCGGCCCGGAGGAGTTCGATCAAGACATCCCCTGTCTGGTGGCGGGGTTCTTCGCCGGCGTCACGGTGCTGTTGGTGTACCTGGCGAGCCTGGCGGCACGCCTTGTGCTCCCTGGTCGGAAGACCCGAACCTGACCCTGGCGGATCCGCCAGGAGATCAAGCTGCGTGCGGGAGCTCGACCACCGGCATGCCTGGCCGCCGATTCTGCGGAATCGGCGGCCAGTGGTGAGCAGTGCTCGGGCAGCACGCCGACGACCGCGCCGGGTGCCCCGCCAGCGAGCCGGGCTCTAGGGGCGGTCTGGCCCACGGCGGCCGTGTCGGCTCACCACTCCTCGTTGTAGAAATCGCGGTAGTCGTCGGCGGTGGCGTTGCGAAGCTCGCGCGGGGCGTCCAGGCCGACCACGGCCAGCTCTGCATCACTGTCCAGCAGCAGCTGGCAGAACAGGCACCGGAACTCGGCGGGGATCAGGATCAGCTGGCCGTACACGCCGGTGAACTCGTCGCGTCCGGTGTCGGCGTCGTAGTCGTAGTCGGGTTCCCAGTGCATGTCAGTGTGCCCGGTGAGCAGCCCGACGTTGTAGCAAGCGGGGCAGTCGGCCTTGGCGGAGCTGTCGGCGTCGGCCGTCGACGTCATCATCGCGGCGGCAGCCTGGACTGCGGTGAGCTGCTCGGGGGTCATGGCCCCGAAGCGTTCGTCGTAGGACCGTGCGGCCTCGGCGATGCGCAGATGGACGTCGGCCCGTACGGCGTCGGTGTGGTGGGTCAGGATCGCACTCACCGTGTCTGCGTAGCCGCCCCAGAACGTCGCCTCGTCGTGGTCGAGCGCCTTGAGTAGCTTCTGCGTGGCCTTCATGGCGGCCTGGAAGATCGCGTCGAGGTCTTCGGGGCGTTCCCCGGCGTGGGCCGATCCGTCACGGGCGTTGATGACCAGCTTCAGCTCGGGCGTGATCTGGAACGACGGGTCGATCTGGGCGAACCTGGTCAGCGCCTGTTCCAGGGTGATCGTCCGGACGCGGTGGCCGGTCTTGATGTGCTTGGCGTGCCCGCACACGGCGAGCAGATTGTCGAACGTCTTACCGTCGACGATGCACGCCGGGTGCAGGCTGACCAGGTATGCCTTGGCCAGGTGCTCCAGCATCACCCCGAGGTGCAGGGCGGCGGCGCCGACGCGGCCTCGGGCCTTGTCGTGGAAGGCTTCCTGGGCGTGTTCCTGGGCGGATTCGAGGAGGGTGCCGAGTTTCACCGGGGTAGCGTACGAGGCCGGCGAGCCGAGCCTTCCTGGATTTCGGCCGGCAACAGACCGGAGCTGCCGGTCACGGCGGGCCCGGCGGTGTGCGACGCCGGGGCTGCCGAGGGTCCTTCCTGCGGGCTACGGCCGGCCGCGGCCGATCTGCCGCAGGATCTCGGCGACGTCCGGCCCCATGCCTTGGGTGAAGCGCGCCAGCTGGTCGTAGTCCTGCTCGGGCAGCCACCCCTGCTGGCGGCCCACCTGCAGGTGCATGGCCATCAGCAGGTTCTGCACGATCTCCGGCTCGAACTCCTCCGAGCGCAGGCGTGCTGTGAGGGCATCCGCCCTCGCACGATCCCCGGCGGCGACGGCTTCGGTGAGCTCCTTGCCCAGTAGCGCGGCCGCGATGGCCGCGTCGAACATTGCGGCCTCCTCGGGGGTCGTGGATGCCTCGGCGACGAGGTGTCGCCGCGCCCGGCCGAGCTCGGCGTCGTCTCCGGCGGTGTGGGCGTCTCCCATCCGGCGGGCGTGTGCGGTCTCGAACGTGTCGGGCAGCGGTGGCGGGATGTGCGTCATCAGGGCGCTCCTTGTCGGTGTGGTCGTGGGTCGGCAGCGCGGGGGAGTTCGCTCGGTCGTGTCAGGGGTCGGTGCTGGTGGCGTGTGCGCCGACGGCGACGGGCCGGTCGTGTTCCTCGCCGTCGGTCGGGGCGTAGAGCCGGTCCATGCGCAGCGAGGGGTCGGTTGCCAGGTTGCGCCGCCGCCGGTCGTAGCCCCGGGTCGTGTCGGCGTTGGTGTGGTCCATCGCGTCCTGGACTTCGCGCAGGCTCGCTCCGTCGTCGAGGGCGTTGGTGGCGAAGGCGTGCCGCAGCGAGTGCGGGGAGATCTTGTCGGCGTGGGGCAGCCCGGCGTAGTGGGCCAGGCGGCGGATCAGCCGGAACGCCGCGGCCTCGTCCATCTGGCCGGGTCGGCCGTCGCGGCCGCTGGTGGCCAGCAGCGGCCCGGTCAGCCGGGCGACGGGCACGCCCTCCTCGGTGGCGCGCAGTTCCAGGTACTGGTCCAGCGGGTCGTGGGCGCTGAGATTCAGGGGGCGCTCACGTCGGCGTTTGCCCTTGCCGATGTAGCGGATGGTGCGCATTCCCTGGCGCCGAGACAGCGAGGAGATGTCCAGGGCGAGCACCGAACCGATGCGCAGGCCCATGCCGGCCAGCACCCTGACCAGTGCCCGGTCCCGCATCGCCGCCAGGTACCGCACCTTGCGGCCCGGGGTGGGGTTGGCCTGGTAGCTGGCCCGGCGCACGTCGGCCTCGACGTCGGCCCAGTGGATGATCGCGACGACCTCGTACGGGTCGAGGCCGATCGTCGGGCTGTCGTCGCGGTCGACCTTGGGTCGGCTCACCGCCCCGAGCGGGTTGGCGCGTACGCCCTCCGCCTCGTTGAGCAGCAGGTACGTGTACCAGCTGGAGAGGCCCGCGAGCCTGCGCGCGATCGAGCGAGGAGCGTACCGGCCGCTCAGCCCCGCCTTGTAATCGACGAAGTCCGCCGAGCGGGCGGTCAGCGGATCGACGTGGTGTTCGTCGCACCACGTCAGCGCATCCGAGAGGTCGCCGAAGTACCCGCGGCGGGAGTCATCCGAGCCCAGGCTGGCCAACCAGGAGGCGGTCAGCCGCCGGATGCCATAGCGGTCGCCGTCGGCGGGCGCGGGAAGCACGGGCAGGGCGTCGACGGCCATGACGATCGCCTCGACGGGGGAGTGAACACGCTCCAGTTGAGCCAGGTCAGTAGTCATCTGGACCTGCCTGCGCGCGGCTCGCTCACTTTGGCAATGGTGGTCATGGTTGTTGGCGTCTGTAGCGCAGCTTGGCCAGCCGGGGGTCTGGACGAGCCGGTGGCCGGGACGGGACAGAGCCGTACATGGCGTGTTTCATGAATTCCAGGGGGTTCAAGGGCGGCACGAGGTCGTTGCGGGTGTCGGGCACGCCGCGAGCAGCCAGCCCGCGCGGGATCCAGTCGTGGACGTCGTTGATGTCCCATGCCTTGCAGTACGGCTGCATCACTTCGGCCAGCTGCGCCAGAGGCGTCCTGCCGAGCCAGGCGAAGCGCGAGTCGGCGAGCATCTGCTCGGCCAGTTGGTAAGCGGCGTCGGAGATCTGGAGCCGTGGCGGCCGTGCCATGCGTGGCGTGATGGACGGCAACTCGTCGTGTTCGGAGAGCGCGGCCGATCCGGCCACGGTGGGCCGCCACAGCCGCCACCCGTGCACGGCGTGCGTCTCCTGGCTGAGCGCCACCAGCTTTTGGCGCAGCAGGATGCCGGTCGGCCAGTCCGCGCGGTCGGGCCGCTCGCCGTCGAGGAGGACGTCGTGGCGGTCCGGCCGCTGGGCCAGTTGTCCCGAGGCTGCCGCCCGCAGCGCGCGCAGCCGGAGCTTGGAAAGCGGTGGATCCAGCGACATTCCAATAACCTCGCATCAAGATCGCTAATGAATCAGGACAATATTCTGCGGAATGGTCGTACCAGCGGTAGTGCGGTCGGAACTCAGGCGGTCGCGGCGGCGCGGATCAGTTCGGCCGCGGTTCGGCCGAGTTCGGTCAGGGTGTAGGCGCAGCGGTGAGCTGGGCGAAGCGTGTCCGATTCGTCATCGGACCAGTCGCACATGACCAGGCCCATCTGCTCCAGGACGCCCGCCTTGGAGTTGAGGTAGTGCCTGTCGCGCGGCGGGATGTCCCGCAGCCTCACCTGGTGCCCGCCGGCGGCGGCTACCAGCAGCAGGGCCACGGTGCTCTTGTGGCCCAGCTCCGATCCGCGCCGGGGACGGGGGTGTCCGGCGCCGGTGCCGAACCCTCGCAGGCGGTCGTCCTCCATGGCTTCTCCTTCACTGTGGTCGCGACGTTGTTGCCGGTGTGCTGGGCGGATCCGTCGACGGTGCGCTCGTGCTGCGCAACCCTCGGCGGCGGTCAGGCCCTCGTCTGCTGCTGCGGGTTCCACCCGGGCGGCGGGTACGTGGCCGCGCCTGGCCCCTGCAGGTGCTGCGGATAGGCGTACTGGGGCTCGCCCTCCAGCCTGCGCTTGCGCTCCAGCGCCTCGCGCAGCCGCACGACACGCAGGTCGTCGGGTTCGGCGGAGTCGAGCGTTGCACGCAGCCGAGCTTCCTCTGCCAGCGGCGTCACCGCGGTGGCGAGGCCGACCAGGTTGTCGCGCCAGCCGTCGGGCCGGTCGACCAGGTCCCCGCTGGCGTCGGCGGCGTGGGTGCGGGCGATCCAGTCGGCGATCCGCTCCGCGCGGTCCAGCTCGTCCTGCTGTTCCGCGGCGTGCCGCCGGGTCCGTTCGGCCGCGGCCCAGGGGTGGTCGGACAGCCACCACTCGTACGCCTCCGGGCTGACGCTCGCGTCGTATCGGGACAGGTCGGGGGCCGGTCCGAGATCGGCATGGCCTTCGGTCGTCATCAAGATTCTCCTGCCGTTGGGCGAGTCAAACGGGCAACGCGGGTCACGCCGTCGCCGATGCGGCGTCGCCGCGTCTGTGGGCCGGATCAGCACGTTGACAGTTGTCGGTCGGCGCGGCCGGGAGGGCGCTCACGACGTCGACGGGCCACCGGCATTCTGGCCGTGCAGCTGGCAGTAGTACAGATAGGTCGTCGGCCAGCCGTTCTCCCACGGCCACCAGGTGCGGCCGCAGCCGCAGATCCGGCGCACGGTGGTCCGGCCTTCACCGGCCGGGACGAGCGTCGTCTGGTCGACCCAACGGTGCCCGGCCACGCGGCTGGCCACCGGCCTTCCCGTCAGCGCTCTGGTGTCGGTCTCGGTCCCCAAGCCGGGCATGGGCATGTCCTTTCCGAGTTTCGCGGGCCGGTACACATTTTCCGGCCCGCTGGACTTGTGGTCGTCGGACGGCTTCGCCACCGCGGCGGCCGCAGATGAAGGAGAAGATGGTGGACCCGCTGACGGTGGCCGTGCTGGGCGCGGCCGGGTACGTCGTGAAGAAGGTCGCCGACGCTGGCGCCGAGGTGGTGCTGCTGCGTGGGCGTACCGCCTTGGTCGAGGCGGCCGGCCGGCTGCCCGCCGGGTCAGAGATCAGCGTGGTGGGCCACGATGGGAGTCGTTGGCTGGTGCGGGCGGGTGTGGGAGAGCTGGGCCGGTGAGGGTCGATCAGACAGAGTGCGAGTCGGCCGGCGGGTGGAGGTTCGACCCCGCCGACGGGCGGCACACCGGATGGCAGGACGCGTTCACCGTCTTCATGCGCGCCAATGAGGACCGGCTGCTGGGCTACGTGCAGCGCCTGTGCTCCGGGTTCACCCAGGCCGAGCTCGACCCCGAGCACGTGACCCAGGCGACCTGGGAGAAGGCGATGGTCCGCTGGCCCACGGTGCAGGACAGGGAACGTCAGAGGCCCGGCGGGGGACGGGCGTACCTCTACAAGGTCGCCAAAAACCTGGTGATGCGGGCTTACCTCAACCGTCGGGAGCTGGCCAGGGTGACGGCGGTGCAGCCGGGCTGGACCTCGGCCGGGCAGCGCGGTCGGCCGGTCGCGGACCAGGCGCTGGGCGGCCTCGATGTGCAGTGTCGTCCGGAGTGGGAGGACGAGCTGCTGGACCGGCTGGCCCCCGGCCTGGCGATGAGCGCCATGCACCGCCTCCCCGGCCACCAGAAGGCGGCGACCTACCTGGCCGAGGTCGAGGGGTGGAAGGCCAAGGAGATCGCCGCGGTGCTGGGGGTGTCGGCCGCCGACGTGCGCACCTACACCAAGCGCGGCCGCGACAACCTGCGCCAGGCCGTGGGGCTCGCGCTCACCGGATCCGCAGTCGCGGTCGCGGCCGTCGGCGCGGTCGGCGTGGCCGACCAGCTGCTGCAGGTGCTGTACCGGCTGTTCGGCGCGAGCACGGTGATCACCGTGCTGGCCGTCGACGCCATCGTCGTGGCCGTCACGTACATGCTGCAGCTGGTGAGCCGCCGCGACGGCCCGCTCTCGGCGCGTCGCCGCGCTGCGGACCGGATGGCCCGGCACGCGCGGATGATGCCGATCGGCCGGTTCGTGTTCGAGGGCGTCGACCTCTACCGCCGGGTCCGGACCCGACGCGCCCGGCGAGGCCGGGCCGCGTGAGCGCAAGCGCGCCGAAGACGGCTGGGCGGCGGAAGAGAGTGGCACCGTCGCCCGGCCGGAAAAGATCTTCGGTGGACCGGTACAGATTCCGGCCGCTGCCGGCCTCACGCCTGTCGGAAGGACCGCCGCCGCGGCGGTTCGCGTGAAGGAGGGGGAACCGATGGTGGACCCGGTGACGGTCGGGCTGGTGGGTGTCGCCAGCGCGGTGGTGCTGAAGGCGGCCGACGCGGGCGCCGAGCTGCTCGTGCTGCGCGGCCGCGTCGCGCTGGTCGACGCCGTCTCGCGCCTGCCGCGCGGCAGCGAGATCCAGGGCGTCGGCAAGGACGGCGTGCGCTGGGAGGTCCGGGTCGGCACGGGGCCGAGCGCGCCGGAGCTGGCCGCATGATCGTGGACCCCACGGAGGAGGAGGGTGCCGTCGGCGGGTGGGGCTTCGACCCGCACGACGGCCGCCACGCCGGCTGGGAGCGGCAGTTCGAGGCGTTCCGCGCCGAGCACCACGACAAGCTGCTGGGCTACCTCACCCGACTCGCCGCCGGGTTCACCCAGGCCGAGCTGGACCCCGAGAACGTCGCGCAGGTGGTGTGGGCGCGGGCGGCGCTGCGCTGGCCGACGGTGCAGGCCCTGGACAACCCGATCGGCTGGGTGTACCGGGTCGGCGGCAACATCGTGCGCCGGGCCTACGTGCGCCGCAAGGCCCGCCGCGAGGCGACCACCCTGCATCCCGGTTGGACCAGCACCGGCCAGCGCGCCCGGCCCGTCGCCGACCAGGCCCTCGGCGCGATCGACGGCGCGATCGACGATCCCATCGACGACCTGCTCGACGAGCTGGAGCCGGGCCCGGCCATGGCCGCCCTGCAGGACCTGCCCGGCCACCAGCGCGCCGCCACCTACCTGGCCGAGGTCGAGGGCTGGTCGGCCCGCGAGATCGCCGGTGCTGTCGGCTGCCCGGAGAGCGCGGTCTACACGCACACCGCGCGGGGGCGCGCCAAGCTGCGTCACGCCGCCAGCAGCGCGCTGGGCTGGGCCACGGTCGCGAGCGCGGCCAGCATGGGCAGCCTCCTGGTCGGCGTACTCGTGCAGGGTCTGCTCATGCTGCTCGCCGAGCTGTCGGCGCGCGACCTGGCGCTGCTGGTGGCGACGGCGACATGGGTCGTCGTCATGCACAAGGTCGCCATCAAGCGGCGCGGCGAGCGCGATCGGCCGAAGGCGCGTCGCAGCCGAAAGTGATCCGCCGGCCGGGCGGGGGCGGACGCCGCGTCCCGCCCGCCCGGCCGCCACGGCGCAGGCGGTGGTCGGCTCGTCGTGAGGCGTCGTCAGCGTGGCGCGGCCACGGGAGTCGGCGGGGGAGCCGGTGGACGGCCGACGTCTCACGGAACCCCCTTGATCGACAACGCCACAGGATAACAGTCATTATCGTGATTCGTTGTGGATCTTGCAACCGATCGGATTTTCGCCCGCCCGACCGCCCGCCCAGCGCCCCGATTCGGGCGCTTCGGAGCCCTCGCGCCCCCTCGCCGCCCTACGGGCCGGGCCGCGAAATCGGCTCAGCGTGGCTCTCAGGGGGCCGATTTGTCGATCATGATACATCACGATCAACTTATTTGTATTTAAATTTTATTCTAAAGAGTCGCTGTTTAAATTTAAATACAAATGCTAGGCTAAGCCATGCCCGAGAACGACGCCCAGCTCACGCCCCCAGCCGGCGCCCTGAAGTGCAAGAACGCGGCCTGCGACAACGCGCGGCCGCCGGCAACCGGGGGACGGGGACGCCGCCGGGAGTTCTGCCTCGTCGACGGTGAGCCCCGCGTGTGGCCCGACGGCCGGACCTGCAAGGACATGCACGCCGCCCACGTCGCGGCGTTGCGCGCCACGGAGCTGGAGCCCCAGCTGGCCGCCCAGTCCGCCGCCGACGAGCAGTTCGTGGCGGCGGCCGCAGGGGTGCAGCAGGGTTTGGCGGCCCTGGGCGAAGCGCTGACCGGCGCCGTTGCCGCCCGCGACGCGGTCGAGGAGTCCGCCGCCGTCCGCATCGCCCAGCACGCCGCCCTGGCCAAACGTGCTCTGGAGCAGGTCGAGGACGCCGAGCGCACCGCGGCCGCCGCCGACGCCTCAGCCCAGCAGGCATGGGCCGACGCCGGCCGGGCCAACGAGGCCAAGGCCGTCGCCGAGCGCCAGGCCCGCGACGCCGAAGCCGAGAAGGAGCGCGGGGTCCGCGCCGCCTGGGCGGAAACCCTCAAGTACCAGGAGGAAGCGTCGAAGCAGCGCGCCTACGGCGACGAGCGGGCCAAGGCCGTACTCGACGAGAAGGAACGGCGCACCGCCGCGGAGGAGCGGAACCGCGAGCTGACCGAACAGGCCAAGGACCTCACCGCCGAGATCAAGGAGCTCAACGCGCAGCTCAGAAAGGCTGCCGAAGCGCTGGCCAACGAGCAGACCGCCCACGGTGCCACCCGCGCCGAGGCGGAGCAGCTGCGTCAGCAGGCTGCTGTCGGCGAGCAGAAGCTGGCTTCCCTTGGGCGTGACCTGCACGCCGAGCAGCAGCAGACGGCCGCCGCGATCGAGGAGCGCGATGCGGCACGCCAGCAGCTGCAACGCCAGCACGCCGAGCACCACCAGGCCCAGCAGACATGGCTCACCCAGCTACAGGAACGCACCGCCGCCGCCGACCAGGCCGTCCGCGACCGGCAGACCGCCGAGCGCGCGCTGGCCGACGCCGAGCGCGGATTCACCCGGGACCTGGCCGCCGCGCGCCAGGCCACCGCGGTCATCGAGGCGCAGCTGCGGGCAGCCGTCGACAGGGCCGCCCGAGCCGAGGCGCTGGTCGACCAGCTGGGCCAGCCAAGCGTGCCCGGCCCCGACGCCACCGGCAGCACTCGCGCCGACCGCGCCAAGAAGACCAGCTGACCGGGAAGCCCTGCCCCTACACGCGCGGACCCGAGACCTGCCCGCCGGGGCCACCCCACGGTTCGGTCGACGCGAGCAGCGACGCGTCGTCGTGTACCTCGGTGGGCGGCCACCGCTGGCCGGAAAGCGCCGGCGGGTAGACCATCACGTGCCGCGGTCGCACTCCGCCGACGGTGTGAAAGCCGTGTGCCCCGGCCAGTGGTCCGCCCAGGATCTGCATCACCAGGCACCCGATCTGCAAGGTCAGGCACTGAGCCGCCCGGCCACCGCCGACGATTCCTCGGGAGATCGCACGCAGCGGGAAGCCCTGTGACTGGATCGCCGCGAGCGCGACGCGGACAGTGGCAGGCGGTCGCTGCTGTGTTCGGATGATCTCGCGGTCGGCCTGCTCGTACACCGGCGGGTTGTCCCACGCGAACTCGAAGACCGCCGCTTTCATCGCCGCCCAGGTGGCCACCGTCAGCTGGTCGAGCGCCGACAAGGTCGTGGGCTTGCCAAGAATCATCGGCTCCAGCAGCGGGCGCACCTGGTCGTCGAGTTTGCTCATCCAGCCGTTGTTGCACCGGTGGCAAACGCAGCGAACCTGCTCACTGGCCAGTTCCCGCACCGGCCGGGTCCTGAACGCCCCGGAGACATGGTCGGTCCACTCGACGGTGATGTTCGGGCCGACGACGCTGGCGGGCAGCACCAAATTGATCCATTCGGAGTACAGATGCTCCTTAGTGATCTTCGTTGTCTCGCCGGTCGCGTCACAGAACGCACATGCGGTGAAGCCCATGCTCGGGCAAGCTACCAGCGCCCCGCCCGGCGGGCGCTGAGGTTTGCCCGTCGGTTCGGCAGTGCGATGTCGCGCCCAGATTCTGCGGAATCCGGACGGCACCTCGTCCTTCGGCAGGGGGATGGAGCCCGTTGACCACCTGCGTGGCTGGCGCACGCGCGGTAGCGTCGTCGCTCACCCCGGAAGGATGGCGAGGCCGGTGCACAAGAACGTCACGTTCACGGCGGAGGAGGTGGCCGCGCGGGCGTTCGCCAACGAGCTCGCCCGGTGGCGTGCCGAGCGCGGACTGTCCAAGCGCCAGCTCGCGCAGCTGCTCGGCTGCGACCCCTCCTACGTGAGCCACATCGAGATGCGCCGCCACCGACCTACGGAGAAGTTCGCCCAGGCGGCGGAGGCCGCCCTGAGGACCGACGGCGCCCTCTGGCAGCGGTACGTTGCGTACGCGTCCACGCGGCAGGACCACCCGCTGAGCCGACGTCGAAACAGCCGGCTGCGCGCCAGCACCTCCTCGCGCGCAGAGCAGATCCTCACGGTAATCAACGGTCTCGTGCCCGTCGACGTGCGGCGGGCGGTTTTCGCGGTGGTCGTCGCCGCCGCCCGTTCCGCGCCAGGTGTGCCCTACGGAACCGGCGACATCCTGGTGCTGGCAGGACCGGACGGTCCCGAGCTCGTGACGGGTCGGCACCCCGCCGGGCCGGGAGTGTCGCTGGAGACGTTCGGCTCGCTGCCGGATGCCCTCCGTCGGCAGGCCGAGGTGCTGGCAGGCGAGTAGTGGCGGCACGCCGCCCGCCACCACGCGCCGTCGGCGCCTGCTCGACCGCGGGGCGGCAGGGGCGCACGCAGCGTGCCTGCTGCCACTCCTGCGGCTCCGGGCCGAACGTACCGGGTCGACCGTGTCGCCTCGGTCGGTCCTGCACGACGCTCGGGCAAACCCTGGTGAGCGGCGTGGGTCGTACCGCTCAGCGGAGGCAGGATCTACAGATGGACGTGGATCACGGGGAGTTGCTGACGATCGCGGCCGGCTACATCTGGTCGTACCCACAAGATGCCGACACTGTCGCCGCCTGGCTGGCCTGGAGCCTGCCCCGGAGCGTCGACGCCTGTTCACCGCAAACCGCGGCCGTGGCCGAGTTCACCGCCGGCGCGCCCGTTGCCACGGTCGCCGTACGGCGCTGGGTGCGCTGGTGTCACCAGCGCGCCGAAGCCCTGGCCAACACCGTCTGAAGGGTTGTCGGCGGCGGCATCTGCACGATGGGCGAGGTCGGCAAGCCGACTCGCTTGGGTCAAGACGGGCTCACGACAGCCCCAATGGGCGTCTTGCACCTTATATATGCCTTTGTTCCCCGTCTTGCCCGTTTTGTCTAGTCACGTAGCCCCTGGTGTGTTCGTTGGGTGGGGTGTACCAAGAAAGGACCGGAGCCCGGCTCGTAAGAGCCGAACCCCGGTCCCTGTCGGGTTACGAGTGACCGCTTCCGCGCTTGCTGGCAAGGGTCGCGGCCAGTCGTAACAGGTGAGCGATGGTCCTGGTCGTCACGGCCAGGCCATCGCGCCCGGTCGTGGCGCCGAATAGCGCCACGAGATCGCACGCGGTGGCAGTGGCCTTGGCGGCTCTGCTCCAGCTGGTCGCCGCTGGCTGCGGCGCCCGGGTGTTGTCCGGTCGGCCCTCGGCGGGGCCGTTCTCTATATGTCGCACGCGTGGCGACACATCGGAGCCGGCTGACCGTCACCCTTCCTTTTCAACGCGCCAGCCCGCAGAGGGATTTGGCCAACTACCCACCACCGCGGCGCCAGGCCCGACATCGGATTCATGTCTGCCCGGCGGGCAGGTTCTGCCGGTGCGGGCGACGTGGTTCCGCCGCCCCGGTGGCACCGAGCGGTGTCGCCGCCGTGTCGCTTCGCTGGGGCAGCCCCGGCTCCGGCGAAGATGTCTGCCATGACCGGAAGCGAGCAAGACCTCGGCGAGAACGCGGCGGGGCAGGGTGCGGGCGCGCAGTGGGACCCGATGGCGCTGTACTTCGCGCACGTCGAGGACAGCACCGGTGATGCCGACGACCTGGAGATGCTCGGCGTCGACCACGCGGTCACGATCCACTCGATCAGCGGGGCGCGATTCCTGGCTCGGGCGACCGCCGATCTCGGCGCCGCGCTGGCCAGCAAGCCCCACAGCCTGCTACTCGCCGAGGACGCCGCCACCGTCGTGTCCTGCCTGGCCGAGCAACTGCGCGGCGCGGCCGCCGTGGCCACCGGTGTGGGCGCATGGCTGACGCTGGCCCACGCCCGCGGCGAGGTCGGGGATCCCGCCGAAGCGGTCGCCGCGCTGACTGGGCTGGCCCGTGGCATCGAGGCCGCCGCCAGCGAGGCCGCCGCCGTGGCGCTGCCCGAGGACACCGCAGAGCCCTTCGACCGACGGGAGCTGGCCGAGCGGGTCACCGCAGAACTGCGCCAGCGCGGCGTGCAGGTGGCCGACCCCGAGGTCGGCCACAGCCACATCGAGTGGACCCTGCCGGAGCAGCAGACGCTGGCGGTCGACGACGACGGGTGGCGGTTGGTCGCACCCGCCGTCGGCTCCGGCCGCAGGCGGGTGCTGATGGACCCGTCGCTGCCTGGCCTGCCGTACGCGCATCCGGCGCAGGTCGCCGCGATCGTCGCCGCCAGCCGCACCGAACTCGCCCGGCCTGCGGGTCAGGCAGCACCGTGATCGACCACGGCCATATCGCCAAGACGCTGGCGGCGTACCTCGCGCGGCACCCGGGTGAGGCCGACCGGCTCGCCCCGATCGGCGCCGCGTTGGCCGGGGCGGGCGACGTCACGTCCCGCAGCACGTTCACCGGGCACCTGACGTGCTCGGCCATCGTGGTCAACCCAGACGGGCTGGTGCTGCACATCCGGCACCGGGTGCTGGGCAAGTGGCTCGGACCGGGCGGGCACCTTGAGGCTCGCGACACCAGCCTGGTCGACGCCGCGGTGCGGGAGGTCGAGGAGGAGACCGGAATCGCCGACGACCTGCTGACCCTGGCCGACGACATCCCAGCCGACATCGGCGTGTACTTGATCCCCGCCAATCCCGGCCGCGGCGAGCCGCAGCACAACCATTTCGATCTGCGGTTCCTGTTCACTGTTCCCGCAGGGGTCGAGGTGCGCCTGCAGGCCGAGGAAGTCGACGACTGTGCATGGCTGCCGCTGATCGGGTTGGAACCGGCGCACCTGCCTGCGCGGGTGGCTGCGATGCTCAGGTAGCGCGTGCATCCGGTGCGACGGGGTACGGGACGCCCCAGCGCCTCAGGCCACGAGCGGAGCGGGCTGCCAGCAGCCTCTGTCTGGTGGGCGCCGGCGTGGCTGCGGCCATCAGGACGGGGGAGTCACGATGCAGGTGACCTGCGAGCTCGCGATGAGAGGTGAGCACTGCCGTGCCAGCGTCGTCCACGACATCGGTCCTGCCGACGTCGACACGGTGGTGCGCCACCTGTGCGACGCGGTCGAGATCCCCGGTTGCCGACGACTCACCGTCGACCTGGGCGAGGCGGTGGTGCTGGAACCCTGAGTCCTGACCGCGCTGGCGCGCATCCAGGAGCACGCCCGCCGGCGCGACGTCGACTGCGCTGCACCGTGCGGCCCTGGCTGCGCACCACCCTGGTGTCGGCGGACCTCGCCGGCCTGCTCGACGATTAGCACCTGTGAGCCCGTCGGATTAGGTCGCCACGGCATTGCACGCTGCTTCGATCTCGGCCGGGCTCCAGGCGCTGGCGCGGGCCTGTGCCACGACGTACGCCGCGGCGTACGCGCCCAGTGCCGGGTCGCGCCGCCTGGCGCCGATCACCATGTCGGTGATCAGCCAGTAGCGCTGGTGCCACAACGCCTTGCGCAGCTCGCCGAGCAGGTCGTCGACGTACTCCTCGACCTCGTCGTCGGTCATCGCCTGCGGGGTCGGCTCGTAGTCGTAGAGCGGCAGGCCGCGGCGATGGATGCCGTACGCGAGGTCCTCAATTCTCCAGCGGGGTGATCGTGCGATCTCGCCCAGGGCCACGCTGAAGACGGACGGCGCCCCGCCGGTGGCGGCCTGCTCGGGCGTTAGCACCCGGGCCCCGCTCATCGGCCGCCGCCGTGGGTCCGGCCGCGCTCGGGGTCGCTGCCTGGAGCGACGGGGACCGGGTCGCCGGTGCGGTTGCGACGAAACGGCCTGAACAGGCGCTTGTTGTTGCGTTTGAAGAAGGCAGCGCCCAACCAGCCGGCCATGCCCGGCCAGTCGTCGGCGTCGACGTAGGAGGCACACATCGAGCAGGCGTACATGCGGTCGCCAGACATGACGGTGCCGCCGGGCCCGGAGACGACAACGAACTCTTGGAACGGGTAGTAGACGCTGGGCCCGGGGACGCCGCAGAAGTCGCAGAGCTGCTGGCCGGGCTCGGCCAGGGTGATTCCGGCGGCGACCTGCGGCAGGCCGAACGTCGCCCGGAACGCGGCCTGCTGGCGAGCCTCGACCAGCTGCGCCACCACCGACCCGATCCGGTCGGAGCCCTCGGTATTGGCCCAGCGCATCAGCCGGTCGACCTCGCGCCGGTCTCCGGCGCGCTCGGCGGCCTCGATGCGGCGCATCACGTCGCGCACGAATATGCCGTCGGCTGGCCCGGTGGGCGGGTGCTCGGGTGCCGTGTTCATGCCGGTCAACCTACCGGCTTGGTCCGTCAAAGACCTCCCCGGAACGCGGGGGTTCTGACTGACCAAAATACGAATGGGCGACCTGCGCGAACGCGGCCGGATTCTGCGGAATCCCGGCCGCCGCAGAACCGACAGTTCTGAGAGAGGCCGACCGCTGTCCTCCGGGAGCTTGCGGCGATCCGGCTCGACGAGGCTGGATACTGCACAGGTGAGAGGCAGTCAGGGAACCTCGATGGTCACCGTACGGGTCGTGCGCAGTGGGCAGTATTTCGTCACGGGCGAAGGTTGCCCGACCTGCGACGCATCGGCGAACACGCCATGCCGCAAGCTCAGCGGCAAGTGGCAGCGCAGGCCTCACCCGAAACGGGGTGGGGCCGAGAAAGACCTGTCCCAGGTTCAGCAGGCTGCCCAAGATCGGCGCAGTTCGGCGGAGCCGCGAGTGCCTAAAAGTTGGGCAGCGCAGGAGGCGAGGGCGCGCGCCGCACTGGCCGCCAGCGGCAAACGAATCGGACGCTGACGTTTCAAAGCGGCGGTGGGTGGGTGGTGGGTTCCTGCCCGCCCCATCGTCGGCACCAATCTCTGTACCGCCCCTCCCAGCTCAGGGATGCAAGCCGGCCGGGCCTTCGCCGGGCCCGGCCGTCGAGTTCGCCTGTCAGCTCTGCGGCGGCAGGGCCAGCTCCATGAACTCGTCGTACGCGCCGTCGCCGAGCTTGCCGTCGAGCGCCAGCGCGGTCTGCAACGACCTGGCCACGATGTCCTGAGGGATCTCCAACCCCCGTTCGGCCTCTCCGACCAGATCCGCGATGGCGACACGGGCCGCGTCGGGATGGTGCCGGATCAGCCAGTCGAGCATCCTGGCCGCTGGCGGAGTGATCGAATAACTGACCACCTCACTACCCAGCCTGCGCTGGTGGTCGGCGAACTCCCACATCAGCGCGAGCCTGACGGTGGCGGCGAGGTCGTACATCGGGATCATGTGGTCCAGACTCGCCGCTGCTGTCCACGCAAGATCCCGGGCCACCTCGCGCACCGACTCCTGCGTCCGCCATCGGAGCGCGAACCGCTTGCGGAACGGCGCCCGGTCCCACAGGTTCTGAGCGAACGCGGTGGTAAACCAGTGCCATAGCTCGGTCACGCCGATGGACAGGTTGCCGTGGTCGCGGTCAGCCATGGTCTCGGCAACGCCGTCGGACCGGCGCCGCGTCTCGGCCCAGTCCTCGGCCACCGGCCGCGACCACATGCTCCGGCCGCCTGGTTGCGCCTGCGGGCACGGGACCTGGCCCTCGCCGCGGGCGAGGTAGGCCCGTAGCGTGCTGGGCGCGATGCCGGCAGCGTCCGCAAGGTCCGACACCTGAAGCAGCTGATCGGCCGCCAGCTCCGGTGCGGTCAGCTGGACCACGCAAGCGGCAAGGTGCCGCCCGGTGCCGTGGTGCTGGGCCCACAGCGCCAGGTCGTCGCGCCACCGTCGGCCCGCAGCGGTGTAGTAGGGCTTGTCGGGATCCAGGTCGCCGATCAGCAGCACCTCACCGCGGTCGGTGTGGGCGGCTTCGTCGAGCAGGTCCGCCGCGCTGACGGTTAGCGCCGATGGCACGGGGCGGTTCATGTAGCGGCCCCGTGCCATGTCGAAGACTTGGGAAGGCCGGTACCAGGTTGTGCCGTCCCACCAGTAGCCGCCGCTGCGGAACAGCAGCGCCTCCTCGCTGTAGGCGGTGTGCGCCGCTGCGGCCTCAATGTTTCGGTAGACCACGACCGAGCGTCCGTGCTCGGGATGCCAGCGCACCACCCATGCCAGGTCCAGCCGCTCCGGGTCAGTGGTGAAGGCAACCCAGCCCTCGTCGCAGGGGTCCTCCCGGCCCCAGGTCTTGCCGCCGCCCTTGCGCCCGATCGCCTCGATGCCCAACGGATCGTCCAGCGGCAGCTTGAAGTCATCGATGAAAGGCAGGTCAGGGATGGGATGTTCCGTGCGAAGTCCGTTCGCGACCGCGCGGTAGGTGTACGACAGCGCCAACGCCAAGTCCTCTCAACATGTCTGCTGTAGAGACTCCGATGCCTACAGCACATGCAGTGTAGCGCCTACTATCGATACAGCAACATGCGCGCGGTTCGATGTCGGGTCCGGACCGTCGAGTCTCGCGGCGTGGGCGAAGATAGACAGCTGGGCGGGAAGTCGACCCATGCCGCGATTGGCGCTGGTGCTGTTGCCCACCTGAAGGAGGACCATGTCTCGCATGATGTCGGTGACCTACGTTGGCGGGCCGCTGGACGGGGAGGTCAACAGCCAGGACTACGCACGGCACGAACTGGAGGAGATGCTGGCGGAGGGCTACATCTGGGACTACACGCCCACGAGTATCTACAGCCGTGCCGACCCCGTCATCGAGCGTTACCAGATCAAGCGCGCCGCGTCAGGCCAGTGGCTGTTCCAGCACATCGGCACCGTCGAGCAGCCGGTCCTGGAGCGCCCCATCACGGCGACATTCGTCGGCGGTCCACGGGCCGGGCAAACTACGACCTTCCTCGGCAGCATCCGGGACCGGCTGTGGCTGGCCACGTCGCATCACCCCGGATACCTGCTGAGCCACAGTGGGGACGACCCGCTCACGGGCTGGCAGATGGTTCCCACCGACCGGAGCTGGGAACAGCTCCGTGAACAGGGGCAGCAGGGTGAGGTGCGGTGACCGTCGAAGAAACACACCGGCACCGGCAGGCGCCCTCAACCTCTGACCCGGCCGGGCTGCTTCCCTGGAAGCACCCTCGAGCGGAGGGTTAACCGCGGTTAATCCGGCTCGACATTTGTCCCGTCCCCACCTGCCGGATCTCACGGCCGCTACGGCGGCTGGTGCGGCGGCCTCCAGCGGTCAGCCTGTTGGGCCGCCGCCGCACGGCGACGGTCACCCAATGCTGGTGGTCGGCGCTGCCCCACTGCTCCTGGTGAAACCAGTAGCGCCGGGGGCCCTTGCGCCCGGCACGCTGGCCCCGTTTTCCGGCAGCTGCTTTGGCCGCATGCGCAGCGTGAAGTACGTCCATGAGCGCTCCGTCGCACTCCAGGACCGCATCGATCCTCCGCACGTCCGGCCAATTCGCCCGCGTGGGGAGGTGACTTCCCTGCTCCCAGGCAATGAGTTCCAACGGCGCAACGTCAACGGCCTTTGCCAGGCGGCGCAGGGTAAAACCCTTGGCCGCGCGAGCTGTTTGGATCTTTCGCGCGAAGTCGCTGCGGGCGGATTTCGCCAGGTTGAGCGCGTGATAGAGCTCAATGAGGCGGCCGCCGTAGTTGAGCGCGTCGTCCAGGTACTCCATCTGTGCTGCAGAAGGCACTCTGTCTGCGAGCTCGATCTGGTGCAGTTGGCGTGCTCCAACCCGGGAAAGCTCCTCAACCTCGCCCCGCGAGAGTTTCATCGAGACTCGGCGGTGCGCGATCTCCCGGCCCAACAGGCGACGGCGATGTTCACCTGAGACCTCGGCGCCGAATCCGAGGGGTTTACCGTCCACGATGAACGCTTGGATCTTCTCCGCGAGGCCATCTGCAACGACCCCAGTGGCGCTGGCCAGTGCCAGCAACTCGCGATCGGCGGCCATGGGCTGGTCGGCATTGTCGTCGGCACCACTGCTGCCGGATGCCGGCTCAGACAGGCCGGTGGAGTTCAGCGGCTCTTCCAGCTCCGGCATGGTGGGCCCACCGCCGCGATCAGTCCGAGCCGACGGCATCGGGATTGATATATGCCTGCGAACGGTATTTCGCAGCTCCTGCAATGCTCCTGTGCTCGGCCTGCTAGCCAGCGCCGCCTCGCAGTCGGACCGCCTGCGCATCCACTCCCGCTGACTTGCCGCAGGGTCCACCGCCCACTCGCGGACCATCGCTTGCAGCAACACCCTCGACGGCAGCCGCTTGCCCTGCAGCGCCGCGTACACCGCTGATTTGCTCACTCCCTGAGCCGCTGCCATCTCAGCGATCTCCATGTGTTGACCGGCGGGTGCGTCATCTCGCAGCCTTCTCAACGCGAGGGCAAATACCGCAAGAGGACCGTCGGTCGGCTTCAACGCCTGGGAACGCCGCGGCACGCTGACTCCCTTGTTCCTTGATAGTCCTGAATAGTCCGCACTAATGCAGACGGCATTGCTGCAGCTCGAACGGGACTTTTCAATGAGGAGACCACAGCCCCCGCCCGGTGACCGTTGGCACGACCCGGGCAGGGGCCCGACCGAGAGGTATCCGATGAGAACTCCCGGCGATGCCCCCATCGTCTCGCAAAAGCCCGCGCGCCGAAAGTCGCGCAGGTACCGCACCCCCGCATGGCTGCGTGCGTACGCCACGGTGGTGGGGGGCCTGGCCACGCTCGCCATAGCCGTTGCCGAAATCATCCGGGCCGTTCGCGGCTGACCCCACCGGTGCTGCTTCCGCGGAACTAGCACCACGACCGGCCGGCGCACTCGCTCCTGTTTGATGCTGGCCCGGCCTGACCGGCCGGGCCAGCACTGTCTGCGCGCAACCGAAGCATTAGGGCTGGTACGCCGACTTCCGCAGTGCCGATCAGACCCGGGTGATCTTCCCCGAAGGCGTCGTGTTCGTGTGCGCGAGGGGAGACCCGCCGGCAAGGCGGGCCGCCGAGCGGCACGGGCTCGGCCTCGGCAACCCCGCCGAGCAGTTGGACTGGGCGGGCTGAGCCGGCACCGAGCGGGCGCAGCTCCGCCGCGGCCGCCGCAGCGTTAGCGCCGGGCGCCTGCTTCGACGTCGGACGCCTCGGAACCGTAGGCCCCGGGCAGCGCTGGCTGGCACAGCTTGCACCTGGCCATGGTGCTGCGCCGTCCAAGCATCTCGGCCAGCTCTGCGGTGGTCACCCGGCGCGCGCTTCCAACGATCCGCTGGTAGGAGCCCACTCCGTCGAACATGCGGCTCTCGTGGACAAACTCCTGAACCGTGCGGCCTGGGTGCGGCAGCGTCGGCAGACCGGGATCGGATCGGCAGGTCAGGCTGTGCACCTTCCCCGATGAGGAGACGACGAACGGGTGCGACTCTGGCGTCATCGCAGCTTCCGCCTGGCGGAGCTGATCGGCTGCGGCCTCGTATTGCTTCAGCGCGCGGGCATGGGCGTCCATCGCGTAGTCGCAATCGGGGCAGCATCCACTGGCCTGGCTGTACGAAGCCATCATGCGTCGCAGCGCGTCACCCACGGCGGCAATCGCGACGTCGCCGTTTTCGGCCGCCTGGAGCAGCCTCAGCATCGTGGGCATGTCCACCATCCAGCCGGCGCCTTCGCCGTCGGGCGTGTCCACGCCGTACTCCAGCTTGGCTTCGTGCTGCACTCCAGCGAACTTCAACTCATAGCTGAACGCGTACGGCATCAGTCTTCTCCCGGCGATCCCATAGGCACCGGACAGGCACCGCGAGTCACCCGTGCAGATTATCCGGGTGACCCTCGGCGGCGGCGCAGGTCACGGGTGTGTCCGCGCTGGCCGTACCGGCATTCCGCGAAATCCTCGACGGGATCGCCGTGCATTCTCGCCAGGGCCTGCCGGAAGGCGCAGGTCAGGCGGCGGTCCGTTTACGCGCGGTGCGGATCCAGCCGTACGCGGTGTGTCGCGGCACGTCGTAGTGATCGGCGATGATGCCCGCGCTGTCGCCGACCTGGCGCATCACCTCGGCGAAGTCTTCGGGCATCTGCCGATAGGTCCTGCCCCCGCGATCGGGCGCCGCCGACGCAGTGGCCTTCTTCGGCGCTTGACCGGCGGGCCGCTCCTTTCGCGCTTGCCCGGCCGCGCGTGAGGGCTTCGGGGCAGCGGCCACTCGGGCATCGCGTTCCGCGGTGGCCGGGCCTTGCCGGAGCGCGGCGAGCACCGGTGCCGCGCCAGGCGCGGAAGGCGCGTCCTGGCGCCTGTCGGCCGCCGCCTGGCGAGGGACGCCTCGCGTGGCCGGCCGACCGGCCCTCTTGGCCGACGCCGAGCGGGTTGGCGATACGGCGGCGAGCACGGCGCTGACCAGATGGTTGAGGTCGAGCACGGGCAGGCCGTCAGCCAGCAGCGCTCCGCCTTCTCCGGGAACCATGCGCAGCTCCCGCACGGTCGGCTCGCCGCCGGCGAGGTCGAGCCGGATGGTGGTGATAGCCAGCGCTGGGTCGTCCGGTGCGATGGTCACGGTGTACGAAGTCACGGTTGCGGCCCCCTGGATTCCCCGTCGCCACGATGTGTCTTGATGCGCCAACGTACTGCGCCGGATTGGTGGAACCAAGTAGGGCGGAGCCGAGCCATCAGAGAAGTTGGCGACCCGGCACCGAGGAACTCGGGTACTGGGGCGAGCGGGCCAAGGGAGGCGTGCGACGCGCTCGACGACGCCGCGGACTGCCTCGACATCGCGGCGTACTGGGTCTTCGGCTACTGCCCTCCTGCGGCAGCGGCCCGGCCGGGCCGTCTTGAGTACGGCGGCGGCCCCGGACCGGATGATCCGGGACCGCCGCCCCCATGGCTCGCACCTCCACCTACTACAGCCTGACTGGTTAACTATGTCAAGTAGGAAATCGCGGCCTGTTTATACGGCACGAAGGTGTCGGCCGGGCGTGGGCGCCATTGGGTCGGGCGGGGAGTTGAGCGGCAGGCGCACGACGGCGGACCGCGGCCGGGCCGCGGCTCCGCGTCCTCGCGTGGTGACGTCCAGGTCCACATACTTGAGGCGGCCGTAGCCGACGCCCAGACCGTGCCAGCGTCGTCCGGTCACTTCGAGCTGCACGTCGGTGCTTGGCCAGCGGTCGCCCACGGTGAGCAACACGCAGCCACGCCGCCGCGCCCTCGCGGCGAGGTTCGACGCATCACGCGGCGCGACTGGGCCGGCAGGCGGTTGGAGGATGACCAGTTGTGCACTATTTGACACTGTTCAGATAGATTTACCCAATGCCGAGTGGGGTCTGGCAGGTGCACTACACACGCCGTGACGTGCCGTGCCCGGCGGCACCGTTACCGGTTGACGGGTGGGTGCCTCTGGGTGTCCGCGAGTGGTTGGACCGCGCGAACATCGCGGAGGGCACGCCGTTCTTGTTGTCGCCGAGGTTCGAGTACGACGTAGAGCTCAACGGGTTCTTCAAGGGTTTGCGGATGTCGGCGGCACCGCGTACCACGAGGGCGGGGTACGCCTGCGATCTGGCGCGGTTCCTGACGTTCTTGTGGGTGGCTCGGGGCGGGCGTTCGTGGCGGGACGCCACGGAGGATGATCATGTTGCTTACCTGGTGTGGCGTCGTCGTGATCCCGCTGGGCCGAGGGTTGCCGGGTCGACCTGGAACCGGGAGGTCGCGGCAGTCAACCAGTTCTACCGATGGGCGCTGAGCCGCGGCCTGGTGAACGCGAACCCCATTCCGCAGCGGTTGGCTGGGGTGGTGCCGTCGGGGTGGCACCGTGGCGGCGGCAGTGGTGGCAGGGTTCCGGCGACCTACAGCCACGACGGCGCAACGGAGCGGGTGCAGTGGCTTCCGCCGGTGTCCTATCGCCAGTGGCGGGACGTCGGTCTGCGCGGTTTCGGTGCGGACGGTCTTCCGGACCGCCGGTTTCGGGGAAGGTGGGCGGCACGCAACGCGCTGTTCGCGGACTTGATGGTCCGCACGGGGCTGCGGCTGTCCGAGCAGGCCAGCCTGAGCGTGTTCGAAGTGCCGACCGACGCGGGTGGGGTCAGGGGATATCAGCGGTTCTGGTTGCCAGCAGCGATCGCGAAGGGTGGTTCGGCGCGCTGGGTGTATGTGCCCTCGTCGCTGGTAGCGGAGCTGGCCGTCTACGCGAGCGTCGACCGGGCCGAGGTGGTGGCCACGGCGCGGCGGGCAAGCAGGTATGGGCGGATGCGGCAGCCGCTGGTCGTCGCGGATGCCGCCAGGCCGGTTGTGTCGGTGGCCGGGCAGCCCGGCAGCCGGCATCAGGTCGCGGTGGCGAAGCTGGATCCGGTCGAGCGCAGGAGCGCGCTGGTGGACAACGGTGACGGGCCGGAGCCTGCGGCGTTCTGGCTGGGTGAGGACGGTATGCCGTTGTCGGTGCCGTCGTGGAAGGGGATCTTCGCTGCGGCCAATGTCCGGTGTCGCGGTCGCGGCGTTGACGTCGCCTGCCACCCGCACATGTTGCGGCATACGTTCGCGGTGGTGACGCTGGAGCAGTTGCAGCGGGGGCATCTGGCGGCGCTGGCGGGGTTCACGGCCGAGCAGCGGGGTCACTATGTGCGGGTGTTCGGGGATCCGCTGGACTGGGTGCGTCGCAGGCTGGGCCACCGGTCGTTGACCTCGACGATGGTTTACCTGCACGCGCTGGCGGAGCTGGAGATGCACACCCGGATGGCGCTGGTCCCCGACGAATGGGAGGACCCTGCCAGCTGCGGCCTCGACGACACCGAGGTGCCTGCGGCTGGTGCCCCGTGACCGGCGGGCGGGGCAGCGTCGGCGTGGGACGGCGGACACCGATGCCGCGCGGAGACTATGAGCCTGCCGACACGGAGTCCGCCTCGAGCGCGGATCTGGTGGTGGAGTTCGCCGGTGAGGACGGCCGCAGGGCCAGTCTGCGAGTCGATCAGTTGCCGCTGGCCGGCTGGCACCGTCCGCTGGCCGCGGCGCTGGCGCGGCGGCTGGGCGCGGCCGGCACGGTTCGGACGAGTTCCGGTGTCCGTGCCTACTGGAGCCACGTCACGCGGATGATGAGGTATCTGGCCGCGCTGCCGGTTCCGCCGGCGGAACCGGCAGCGTTGCGGGTGCCCCATCTGGAGGGGTTCCTGCGCCAGCGGACCGCCTCGACCGGGCCGGGCTACGCCGCCCGCGAGGTGCGCATGGTCGGCACGGTGCTCGAGCAGTCGCCGCTGCGCGAGCTGATACCGGCCGAGGTGTTGGAGTTCGTGCAGCGTCGCAGCGGCCGCTGCGGCACGCCGCGGCCCGGGTATTCCGACGGTGAGCTGGCTCGGCTGGTCGCGGCGGCGCGTCGTGATGCCGCCTGTATCCGGGATCGGATTGATGCCGGCGAGCGGCTGCTGGCCAGGTACCTGGCGTGGCCGGACGGCCTTGGTGCCGACGAGCGGGCCCTTGCCGTGCGGCTGCGGGAAGCGGGTGAGGGCTGTGTTCCGCAGCAGCCGGGCTTGGCGCAGCCGGTGCCGAGGCTGCGGCTTGCGCAGCAGTTGTTCGTCACGTGGCAGGACCTGGCGCCGCTGATGGTGCTGCTGGTGTCGGCGACCGGCTGGAACATCGAGACGATCAAGGAGCTGCCCGCGGAGCATCGGATCCTCGACGGCCGCGCGGTCGAGCTGAAAGTGATCAAGCGGCGGCGTGGTGTGAGTCGGTGGGAGCAGACCGTCACCTGGGAGATCGGTCCGCCGGGTCGGCAGCTGCACACCGCGGGTGGGATCTACCTGTTGGCGCATCGGCTCATGGCGCGCAGCCGGTCATTGTCGGGGGTGTCGCGGCTGTGGTCGATCTGGCGCAACGGCCACGCTGGCGGGCTGCGCGGACCTGCCGAGCATCGCGACCCGTTCGCTCAGACGCTGTGGTCGAACATCGGCGGCAACCGGTGGACAGCACGGCAGCAGATCCTCGCTGACCTGCCCGCGGACCTGGAAGCGACGTCGGCGCACGCCGAGCCGCTGGTTCTCGACTTCAATCGGCTCAAGACCAGTGTCGATGTGCGTCGGACCCGGCAGATGGGCGGGCACCTTCCGTCGGCTGCCCGCACCAACACGATCCCGGTGCTGTTTCGTCACTATCTGCGTGGTGACCCGACGGTTCTGGCATGGGCCAGCGAGGTCCTCGCCGAGGCTGTCGCCGACGCGGAGGCGGCCGCGCTGGCAGCTCATCGCCGCGCCGCTGCGCTGGCCGGCGGCGGACCCCGGGTGCTGGCCGCCAGCCAGGCGGCACCTGCGCCGACCGGCACCGTCGGGCACCACGAGACGCGGCAGGAGCCGATCGTCGTGGACGCCGCGTGGTCGGCATGTACGGACCCGCAGCAGCACCCGGTCGGCGGAGGGCGGTGCGAGACGTCGTTCCTGGACTGCTTCCACTGCGGCAACTGCGTCGTGACATCGGAGCATCTGCCGCGCCTGCTGAGCCTGCTCGATGCTCTCACCAGCCGCCGCAGCGAACTGCCCGAGCCGGTCTGGTGGTCGCGCTACGGGCCGACGTGGGCGGCGATACGCCACGACGTGCTGCCGAAGTTCAGTCCGCAGCAGGTCGCCGCGGCCGCCCAGGAGAAGCCCGCCGACACGTTCCTGGATCTGGTGGACAATCCGTGGGAGCTGCTGTGAGCGCCACCGCCGCGGCCCTGCACGGGCGCGCCGCCACTGTCGACGACATCGCGGACGTCTTCGTGCTGCATCGCCGTGCCCTGCGCCCCGGTGCTGAGCTTGAGCACACCGCCCGCTACCGCGACGACGTTTGGCACCTGGACCCGGCCACGCACCAGCAGCACCAGCGAAGACTGTCGCTGCACTTCACCGAACTACCCGCCCGCTACCGCCAGGTGGCCAAGCAGCTGTTCTACAACCTACTGTCCGGGACGCCGCCGCACGCCGAGCGCCCACCGCAGATCACCACCATCCGCACGATGTTCACCGACATCAAACGATTCGCGCTATGGCTGGACACCAGACCCGGCCACCCTCTCATGGCCGACCTCACCCCGGCGGACCTGGAGGACTATCAACGCCACCTGATAGCCCAGTTCGGTAGCGGCCCCAGTGGGGTCCGGCGCCGGGCGTTGTGCGCGGTGCGGCTGTTCTGGCGCCACCGCCACGCCCTGACCCCCGACCGGCTGGCCTTCGATCCGCGGGATATCGACGGCTGGGGCGAGACAGGCACCACCGCGAGCGAGAACATCACCGCCAGGATCCCCGAAGCGGTCTGCGGGCCGCTGCTGGCCTGGGCGCTGCGATTCGTCGACGACTTCGCCCCCGACATCCTCGCCGCCGAACGCCAGTGGCGGCACCTACACCACCGGGTACGCCGCAGCGCCGCCGAACGCGAGCAGGCGCTGCGCGACCTGCTCGACGCACACATGGCCGAATGCCGTCCTCTTCCCGGGCGCCGCGGTCGGCCCCACATCAACCTGATCGCCGCGATGATCAACGACCATGGGCTGTTCATCCGCCGACACCAGCAGGCGATTGACCAGGCCGTGGCAGTGGTCGGACTGCGTCCCCACGACGTGTTCGACCAGCCGATCACCGGCCGCCTCGACGGCCGGCCGTGGATCGACGCCATCGTCACCACTCACCGCGGCAATCCTCAAGGCCTGGCATGCTTGGCACGGATGCTGCAAGCCGCCTGCTACATCACCGTCGCCTACCTGTCCGGCATGCGTGACAGCGAGGTCAAGCACCTGCGTCGCGGTTGCCTGTACGTCGAACGCGACCCCGGCGGCGTGCCCTACCGGTGGAAGGCGACCAGCTTGGCTTTCAAGACCGAGCCGGACCCGGCTGGCACGACCGCGACCTGGACCGTCGGCGCTGCCGCCGCCCGCGCGATCGCGGTGCTGGAACAGCTGCAGCGTCCTGGCGTGGACCTGCTGTTCACCCCGCTGCCGCACGGCCCCGGCGGCGGCAAGGTCAACCAGCCTGGCAACGCCGCCGCGGTGAGTTCGACGACCAACACGCAACTGCGCGCGTTCATCGGCTGGGTCAACGACTACTGCGCCGAGCACGGCCGTCACGACGGCATCCCCGACATCACCGGACGTACCTGGCGGTTGATGACCAGCCAGTTCCGGCGCACCCTGGCTTGGTACATCGCCCGCCGTCCCGGCGGCGCCATCGCCGGCGCGATCGCCTACCGCCACCTGAGCATCCAGATGTTCGAAGGCTACGCCGGCACCTCCGACTCCGGCTTCCGTGCCGAAGTAGAAAGCGAGCAGGCCCTGGCCCGCGGCGAGCACCTCATGGCGATGATCGACGCCCATGACCACGACGCCCTGACCGGACCCGCCGCCGACGACGCGGCACGGCGGCTGGCCGCTTTCGCCGCCCAGAGCCGGTACCAGGGCATGGTCGTCACCGACCGGCACCGACTCAAACGCCTGATGGACCGCCACGACCCAGCGGTATACCCCGGCGCCTACGTCACCTGCGTCTACGACCACGCCAAGGCGCTGTGCCAACAGAACAGCAGCCCCAGCAGCCGGGCCGTGCCCGACTTCGGCACGTGCAGGCCGCTGGGCTGCCGAAACGTCGCCCTCACCGAGGCCAACACCGCCGCGTGGCAGGCCGAACTCGAACGCATCGACGCGCGGCTGGTGGGCAGGCCGCCGCTGCCACCGCTGCTGCACCAGCAGCTGATCACCCGCAGGGAAACGATCGACTCCTTCATCAGTCAGCACCAACGTGAGGCCGAGCACCGATGACCAGGAAGGTCAATCTGCCCAGCGGCGCCGAGGTAGAGCAGGCCAAGACCAGCGTGCTGGCGGCGGCACGAGCAACGGGCACACGGCCCACCGTGGTGGCCCTTGCAGGCCGGCTCGGCATGAGCAATCCGACGTTCTGGCGCCACTTTCCCGACATCGCCCGCGAGCTGGCACAGCTGGGCCGAACTGGTGCCGCCCAGGCACCGGACGGGGATGTAGCCGACAGCCGTCTGGAGGAGCTGAAGCAGCACAATGCGCGCCTTCGGCGCGCCAACCAGACCCTGACCGAACAACTGGAGTTCGCGGTCGCAAGCATTCAACGACTGGCCATCGACAACCACCAACTGCGTCAGGAACTCGAGACCGCAACCAGGGTCACGCACATTCGCCGGCGCGGCTAGTTTTCGCCCTGCCAACGCTGGACAAGGGGCTATTCGTCGCCTCAGCGATAAGTCAGGCGACGTCGATCGCGGAACCCGGTGGGGCCAACACCGTTTGTGTCGTACATTCCCTACCCAACCTCACGGGACGGACCCCCTAGATCGGCGGCCCTGTGTATCGTCTGCCGTTGAGGTAGGGCCAGGGGTTGGCTACGCATCCTCTCAGTCCGTATGTCTGCTGTTGCATGACGGGTGCGGGTCGGTCCTTTCCTGGGCAGGCTTCGTGGTTCTTTCCGAGTTCGTGGCCGACCTCGTGGTTGATCACGTATGCCTGGTAGAGGCTGAGTTCGGTCTTGGTCGCGATGTAGTCGGGTACGGACAGGCGCCAGCGGTTGAGGTTGATGACGACGCGGCCGGGTAGGCGGCAGGAGGTGTAGGAGACGCCGTCGACGCGAGTGTCCATGCCGCCGGTGGCGCACATCTTGCGGGTGGTCTCTCCGGTGGCCAGGTAGATGGTGAAGTCGTAGGCGGATCCGCGGCCGACGCGTTGCAGCCGGTACTGCTTGCTGGCGATCCAGCTGCGAGGATCGCCGAGTGCGGCGTCGATTGCTGCGGTGAAGGCGGGTAGCTCGTCGCCGGTGATGTTGGTTTCGGCCGCGACGCGGAATCGCTTGACCACGCCGTTTGAGCCGAGTGTCTTGCCTCGAGCCGCCGCGTAGCTCCATGTTCCGGGCCCGGATGCCGGGATCGGACCGGCGATCTGGTAGACGGGCTGCGGCGTGGGAGATGGCGTGAGTGACGCCTCAGCGCTGGGGCTGCCACCGGTGCTCGGGGCGAGTCGCGGCGGTTGCGCCTGTTGCAGGTTGCCGCGCAGGAGGGCCAGCACGATCAACGAGACCCCTGCCAGCAGGCAGCCGACGGCTGTCGGAACCTGCCATCGCTTTCGGCGTGTGTCCGGTCGCGTCCGGCTCGGCGCTGACCGCGGCCTGGTGGGACGTTTTGAGTCTTGGTGTATCGCGGGCGGCAGTGGTTGACGCCCAGCCGTTGCGTGAGGGGGATTCATTCCCGGACGTTAGGCAGGTCGTCTTGAAGAACCTTTCAAGATCCTGCGCCGTGGCCGTCCGATCGTGGATCGGCGTGAGGTTGCTGGCGGGGCGGCGGTTACACATACGGCAGGTTGATGGTGAAGGTGGTGCCTGCACCGAGCTGGCTGGCAGCGTTGATGGTGCCGCCATGGTCGGTGATGAACTGTCGCGCGATGGCCAGGCCGAGGCCCGACCCGGATGAGGGCCCGGCTAGTCGGGTGCGGGCGGGGTCGGCGCGCCAGAACCGGTCGAACAGGTGTGGCAGGTCGGCTTCGGCGATGCCGGTGCCGGTGTCGGTCACCGTGACGCGGCATTGGTCGCCTGCGGTCGTGACCGCGAGGGTGATGGTGCCGCCCGCAGGGGTGGCGGCCAAGGCGTTGCGCACGAGGTTGCCGATGACCTGCCGAAGCCGGTCAGGGTCGCCGTAGACGCGTGCCGGGCCGTCGGTGACGGTGGTCAGGTTGACGGCGGCGTGTGCGGCGGCAACGCGTTGTGCGTCGCGGCAGTTGGCGAGGAGTTCGGCAAGGTCGAGGAGGGTCTTGTGGTAGGTGAGCGCTCCGGCTTCGGCCAGGGCGAGGTCCTGCAGGTCGTCGATGATGCGCTGCTGGAGCACCGCCTCGTCGAGCAGTGACCTGAACACCTCCGGAGTGGGCGGGATGACGCCGTCTTGGAGCGCTTCGAGGTAGCCGCGCAGGTTGGCCAGCGGGGTACGCAGTTCGTGGGCGATATCGGCAGTCATGCGCCGCTGCCGTTCCTCGCTGGCGTGCAGCGAGTCGGCCATCCGGTTGAACGCGCGGGCGAGTTCGGCCAGTTCGTCGCGACCTGCGGCAGGAACTCGTCTGGCGAGATCGCCCTGGCCTATGTGCCGCGCCGCTGCGGTCAGCGCTTCGATGGGGCGCAGCACGCGGCGGCTGAGCAGCCATGACACCGCAATCGCGATGGCGGCGACGAGGCCTGCAACCGTCGCAATGGTGCCGCTCTTCAGCCGAGGCGCAGGGTCCTGAGCCGCGCCGATGTGCACCTGCACGGGCGCGGGCGCGAACGCACCGATCGCCTTGGTGAACACTGATTGCAAGCACGGCTCGGGATCGTCATTACTTTCGCGGCATTTGCGTACTGCGTCCATGAACTGCGGAGATGGCCGTATGCCGCGACTCCGGGCTTTCTGCTCCTTGTTGCACGCGGTGAGCGTCTGTTCGGAGGCGTCGACGGCCTGGTAGGTGGGGGTGCCGAACTCGCCCACGGTCGTCTTGACCGATGCTCCGGCTGCGGTCAGGCAGCGAGCGTAGACAAGTCCGATCTGGTACTCGATGATCTCGGTTGCCATGGTCTTGGCGATGCTGCCCCAGTACCAGTCGCGTCCTACCTTCATTTGCCAGGTCGGGCGCGGATCGACCAGCAGCGGGGATCCGGTGGTGTCTCGGGCCGTGTTGCCGGCCAGGACGTCGGAGTCGGCAATGACGCTGCCGGAGTCGGTGGTCAGGCGTATGCGTTGGCGCGTGCTGCGTGACAGGTCCAGGACCTTGGTGCTGATGCCGTCCCAGCTTCCGCGGGTGCGGGCGTGGTCGCCGAGTTCGGTGGTGATCTGTTTGATCTGCTGCTGGTTGGCGGTGACTGTCTCGTTGAGCTGGCGGCTGGCTTGTTGCAGCGTGAGCCACGCCGTCGCCGCCGTCGAGACCACGGCGATCAGTATGACCATGGTGATGACACGCAGGCGGAAGCTCATGATGCCTCTGCGAGGCGGTAGCCGCGGCCGTAGACGGTCTGGACGTAGCGTGGCTGGGCCGGGTCGTCTTCGATCTTGCGGCGGAGGTTCATGATGTGGGCGTCCACGGTGCGTTCCTCAACGTGGTTGTCGAACCCGAAGGCGCGGTCAATGATGTGCGCGCGGGTGAACACGCGGCCGGGCTCGGCGGCCAGTGCCGCGAGGATGGCGAACTCCTTGGCGGTGAGCGCGACGTTGCGGCCGGCGGCGTGGACCTCGAACCGACCACTGTCGATGACCAGGTCGCCGACTCGGATCGGTTCGTCGGCGTCGTTGGTCAGGCGGCCGGCGCGGCGCAGCAGTGCGCGTACGCGGGCGGTGAGCTGGCGTGGGCTGTAGGGCTTGGTGACGTAGTCGTCGGCGCCGAGGTCCAGGCCGAGCAGGATGTCGTCCTCGGTGCTGCGTGAGGTCAGCATCAGGATCGCCACGTCGGACTCGGTGCGCAGGATGCGGCAGACGTCCAGGCCGTCGACGGCGGGCATCATCACGTCGAGGACGACAAGGTCTGGCCGGTAGGCGCGGCAGCGCTCGAGCGCGGAGCGGCCGTCGGCGACCACCTGCACGCTGTGGCCTTCGCGCTCGAGGTAGACCCGTAGTAGATGGGACTGTTTTGGGTCGTCCTCGGCGATCAAGATTCGGGCGGCCAAGGCGGGCCTCCTTCCTCGTAGAGTAAGCGAGGTTAGCCGGGTAGGACGCCCCGGCGGCAGGTGTGCTGAGAAGATCGCATCAGCGGCGGACGGCTTCTTCAATGATTCTTCACATCTGTGGATCTACGGTCCCGGGCATGATCTTTTCGCGGAAGACGACCCTCGGGATTCTGGCTGCGCTCGCGCTGGCGGGCTGCGGCAGCAGTGGTACAGATGCGCCTGGCGTGGCTTCGGCAGGCGGGAGCCCTTCGGCTGTGGCCAGCGCGGACCCGATCACTGCGTACGTGGAGGGCCAGCGGGCCTGGGTTAAGTGTCTGCGGGCCGAGGGTGTTCAGGTGTCCGATCCTGACCCGAAGGGGAACGTCAGCTTCACCGGAAACCCGAAGAAGGACCCGAAGTTCCTGGCCGCGTCGCAGAAGTGCCAGCCGCTGCAGCAGCCCCGACCGGCGGAGTTGAACGACAAGGTATCCCCGGAGGACTTGGAGATCGCACGTCGGTACGCCGAGTGCATGCGCGCCAACGGTGTGCCGGAGTTTCCCGATCCGGGCCCGGACGGCATTCAGCCGGAACGGCCCGACGGCACGCCCCTGTGGGACCAGAACAGTGCCGCCGCCGTCCGAGCGGGAAAGATCTGCGACGCGGCCGGCGGGTTCACCCCGGGTCCGGTGAATGGCTGATGGACCGGTCTGCGGATGGCGCCGGTGCGCGAAGGCGTCGAAAGCGGCTGCGGGCTGCGATCGGTGCCGGGTTGGGTGTGGCGGTGCTGGCAGCGGGGGCGGCGGCGTTCGGGTTCGGCGGAGCCGAACCCGAACGGCCCGAAGCTGAATCCCGAGCCTTCGCCCTGGTGCAGGTGACCGAAGAGACGCTGACCGACTATGTCAGCTTTGACGGCCAGGTCGGCTACGGGCCGACCACGCCGCTTGCAGTCAAGGCGGCAGGCACGGTGACGTGGCTGCCTGCCGCAGGAAGCGTCGTCAAGCGCGGCCAGGTGCTGACAAGGGTGGACGAAACACCAGCGGTGCTGTTCTACGGCGCGACGCCGATGTATCGGCCGCTTACCGAACAGGCCAAGGGCGCTGACGTCAAGCAAATCGAGGCGAACCTGCAGAAGCTGGGCTACGGCGGGTTCACCGTCGATGACACCTTCTCGGCCTCGACGACCGCCGCGGTCAAACGCTGGCAGCGCGACCTCGGCCTAACACCTACCGGCACAGTCGAGGCCGAGCGGATCATATTCGGCCCGGGACCGATTCGCGTCGAACGCCACCTGGCACGCATCGGCGCTGCCAGCCCCGCCGACGTGCTCGCCTACACCGGTACGACCAAGCTGGTCACGGCAACGCTCGACGCCGGTGACGCGGGCTGGGCCGCACCGGGTACGGCCGTGGCGGTCACACGTCCAGGCGGCGCGACGACCGCAGGCCGGGTGGAGGTAGTCGGTCAGGCAGAGCCGAGCGAGGGCGGGGCCGCCGCCCAAGGCGTCAGTGTGACCGTCAGCGTCGCCGACCAGAAGGCTTTGACGGGTGCCGAACGAGGGCCGGTCGAGGTTCGCTACGCCCGGCAGGAACGTAAAGACGTACTTACCGTGCCGGTAGGTGCGCTGCTGGCACTGGCTGAAGGCGGATACGGACTGGAGGTTGCCGAAGGTGAGGCGGCCCGGATCGTCGCGGTGAAGACTGGCCTGTTCGCCGACGGCAAGGTCGAGGTCACCGGGCCGGACCTGCGGCCCGGGATGACCGTGCGGATGCCGAAATGACGTCGATCGTGCAGCTACGCAACGTGTCGAAGGTCTACCCCGGCGGTGTCGCCGCGCTCACCGGCGTCGACCTGACGATCGGCGCCGGGGAACTGGTCGGCATAGTCGGCCCGTCCGGCTCGGGCAAGTCCACCATGCTGCACCTGCTCGGCACCCTGGACCTGCCCACCTCCGGGACCGTCGAGATCGACGGCCGCGACGTGAGCAGGCTGTCCGACAAGGCGTTGTCGGCGCTGCGCGCCACCACGATCGGGTTCGTGTTCCAGCAGTTCCACCTCGCGCCGGGAGTCAGCGTGCTGGACAACGTCGCCGACGGCCTGCTCTACGCCGGACGGCCGCTTCGAAAGCGCAGGCAACGTGCCGAGGCGGCACTCGATCGGGTCGGCATGGCACACCGACTGGAGCACCTGCCCCATGAACTGTCCGGCGGCGAGCGCCAGCGTGTCGCCGTCGCCCGCGCCGTGATCGGCCAGCCCGCGCTGCTGCTGGCCGACGAACCCACCGGCAACCTCGACACCGCCTCCGGCACCGCCGTACTCAACCTGATCAAAGAACTCAGCGGTGCAGGCACGACCGTCGTCGTGATCACCCACGACCTGCAGATCGCAGCACAGCTGCCCCGCCGCGTCGAGATCCGCGACGGCAACCTGATCGCCGACTCGGGAGGCCAACCCCATGCCTGAACGACCCAAATCGATCCGATTGCGTCCTACCGACGTGCTGCGCGTCGGCTCGGCGGGCGTGCGCACCCGGCCGCTGCGCGCATTCCTCTCCGCCATGGGCATCGCCATCGGCATCGGCGCCATGCTCGCGGTGGTCGGCATCTCCACTTCCAGCCGAGCTGAACTAGACCGGACCCTGGCTAAGCTCGGCACCAACCTGCTCACCGTCGCCCCGGGCAGCACCCTGCACGGCGAGGACGCGAAACTGCCCAAAGAGGCGACCGCGATGATCGGCCGGATCGCTCCCGTCGAGTCGGCCGCAGCCACCGGCCAGACCGGCGCCAACGTCTACCGCAACGACCACGTCCCCACCGGGCAGACGGGCAGCATCGCCGTCCTTGCCGCAAGCCCAGACCTACCCCGAACCGTGGGGGCAAACCTCCGCGCCGGATCCTGGCTCACTCCCGCCACCGCCACCTATCCGGGGGTGGTCCTCGGCTCCCGGGCGGCACAACGCCTCGACCTGCCCAGCCCGGGCGTACGGGTCTGGCTCGGCAAACAGTGGTTCGCCGTCGTCGGCATCCTCGAGCCCGTTCCGCTCGCCCCGGAACTGGACAGCGCCGCACTGGCCGGCTGGGACGCCGCAGCGACCTACCTGGGCTTCGACGGACATCCCACTACCGTCTACACCCGCGTCGCCGAACCACAGGTCACCGCAGTCCGCGCTGTCCTCGCCGCCACTGCCAATCCCCAGGCCCCGCACGAAGTCGCCATCTCCCGACCCTCTGACGCACTGGCGGCCAAGCAGGCCACCGACACCACCCTGACCGCGCTCCTACTCGGCCTCGGCGGCGTCGCCCTGCTCGTCGGTGGCGTCGGCGTCGCCAACACAATGATCATCACAGTACTGGAGAGACGCGCCGAGATCGGCCTGCGCCGCGCACTCGGCGCCACCCGCGGCCACATCCGGACCCAGTTCCTCGCCGAATCACTCCTGCTCTCAGCGATCGGCGGCGCCGGCGGCATCCTGCTCGGCATCACCGCCACCAGCATCTACGCCACCGTCCGCAACTGGCCCACCATCCTGCCCGCCTGGGCCACCGTCGGCGGCCTGGCCGCAACTCTGATCATCGGCGCACTCGCCGGCCTCTACCCGGCCATCCGCGCCAGCCACCTACCCCCCGCCCAGACTCTCGCCAGTTCCTAACCACACAAACATTCCGAATCCTGCGAGGACCCCGACACGACACGCAACATCGTCCGTTCACGCCTCGCCAGAGTCTGTGGTCCATTGAACTGATGAAGCAACTGAACACCGAACAGGCCCAAAGTCCATCCACAACACGATGTCGAAGCCGTCCATCAGCACCGAGGTCGCCTCCAGCCACTGAGCGCCGGGGTGGGGGACAAGCGCCAGGCGCGCGAGTTCCACTCCCGTCTCAGCGGCGGCGACCGGGCTGAGGCCGGGGAAGTTCACCACCGCACACCAGCTGCCCGCAGCGGACGCCTCGCCTAGCAGGGCCAGTAGCAGGCCGGCCGACCCGCTTATGCCGACGACCGCTCCGCGGCGAAGACCCCTCCACGGCAGTAGCTCCGCCAGCGCGTCATGCACCGGAAGCGCTGGTGCCGGGTTGAGCTCTGGGAGCCCGTCGGCGGTGCCGACGGCGTGGGTCATCTCGCTGGTGTTGCCGCGGCGTCCCGCCTTGTCCCGTACGACCGCGAGCGCACGGGCGATGTCGCCCGCGTCGGCGATGCGCGCACCTGATGGTGATGCGGACACGCAAAGCTCCCTGCTGCCACCGGCCGGGAAGCGCCGAATGCTCTCGTACAGTTGTTCGAAAGATAGCAGCAGACAAGGGCGGCTGCGCAAGTTCTCGCCACCCGGCCGGCGCGGTGAGCCGCCTGTGCGGCTACCCGGTGCGTCGGCCGCAGTTTGATCGCACCGCTGAAAGCATCGGTGTGCGGCAGCGGCGGGGTGCGTCCGTGCGCGATTCTGCGGAATGCCCTCGCAGTCCGTGTCGGCCGGTCAGGTCACTGCGGCAGGGCGGCCGCCCACTGGCCTTCCAGGTAGACGATCATCTTCACGACCGATTCGGGCTTCAGGTGGGATCCAGGGGGAGGGGTCATGGCGATCTGCTCGTAACCGAGCAGGTGCCCCGAGGCCGGATCGATGAGGAGGATGTCCCTGACCATGCCGGCGGCGGGGTCGCCGGTGTCGAGGGTGACCGCGGCGCCTTGGCGGCCTACCCGGTCTTGGGTCAGGCCGTGCCACTTCAGGCCCGGCACGTCGGCGAGGACGCTGAGTGCGGCCGAGCGCTGACGCGGATCGAGTAGATGCTCGCGGCACAGCGCCGCGACCGCTCGCACGACGTGTTCTGGACCGTCGCCCGTGTCGTAGGCGTCAAGTTGTCGCCGCAGCGTTTCGCGGTCTGTGCTGGGGGGTCCGGCCAGGCGGGGTACCCATTGGCCCGGTTCGGCGCGGTGGCCGGGCGGGCAGGACGCGGCCGGTTGGTTGGCCAGGCGGTTCATGGTGGCCGGTTCGATGACCAGGCAGCGTTTGGCCAGCGCGGACCCGTCGGGGTGCCACCACAGTTGCTCGTCGTAGGTGGCCAGCACGTCTCGTGTGGCGTCGGCGATGTCCCAGGTCCTGATGTGCAGGTAGGTAACGCTCCCGTCGGCGTCGGAGGGCTGGCCGTTGAGCAGCGCTGAAAGGGGCAGCGGTGAGGAGGCCGGGACGGCATGTGCTGTGTCAGCCTGGTCACCTGTCTCGCGGATGGTTCGGACGACCATGGCCGCTGCGCCCACAGCGGCGACGATAGCGAGGGCGACGACCGCCCTGGGGACGCGGCGCCGGGCGTAGCTCTCGCGCTCGTCGATGCCGTCCAGAGGCGGGGCGTCGTGGTGGTGGGTGGTCGACACCGGTGAGGTCCTGTCGTGTTGTCCGGTCGCGGTCAGAGGAGGATCGGTGGGGCGGCCGCGGCGTGTCGGTGGGCGGCGTCTGGGGGTGTGATGTGGCGCCACCCCTCATGGCGGTCCCAGATGATCGGGCTGGCGCATTCGCTGCAGGTGTGCTGCCAGCCGTAGGCATCGGTGAGAGCGACGGGCCGGGTGCAGCGTTGGCATCTGTTGTCGGGCCCGGCTGTGGGCGTGTGCGGCTCGTCGATGGCGGCGTCGGCGCCGTGGGGGCGGTGACGGGCGATCAGCCGCTGTCCGGTCCAGGCGTGCGTGCCGATGGCGAGTCCTGGAGTGCCCGGCGGCTGGTGGGTGCTGCGCATGGCGGCTGCCTCTCGTGTGGGCGGTGGATGGTGTCACCCGGCCGGGGCCGGTCCGGCCGGGTGACTGCGATGCCGCCTGGGGGAGACCGCGGCATCGCGCCCGCGGTTGGCGCGGGCTGTGCGGGCAGCTCGCTCACCCCTCCGAAGCGAGCGTCCCGCGGCACCGGCTGGCTGTCTGATCGAGACGGCCTGCCGGCGGGTCACTGGGCGGCGGCGGCCTCCCCTTCGGGAACGGTGCTTGTGCTGGTGCGCAGGTCCCGGGTCAGGTGGTGTGCGGTGATAGTGCCGTCGGCCAGGACCACGACCGTGTCGGCGATGTGGTGCCCGAGCTGCATGGCCGGTTCGGCGAGCAGCACCGCGAGTCCGCCGTCGATCAGCTGGTTGAGTGCCGCGCCGAGCGCGCCGACGATCGCTGGGGCGAGGCCCTCGGCGGGCTCATCCAGCAGCAGGACGTTTGGACTGGTCGTCAGTGCCCTGGCGATCGACAGCATCTGCTGTTCGCCGCCCGAGAGCTGGCTGCCCCGGTGGTGGAGCCGATCGGCCAGGGCCGGGAACAGTGCCAGGATCTGGTCCTTGGTGACGGACGGCGCGCGGCGGCGCGGGTGGGCCACGACGAGGTGCTCGGCGACGGTCAGGCGCGGCCAGAGGCGGCGTCCCTGGGGGACCGTCGCGAGTCCGGCGTCGACCGCATGGTGCGGCGGCATGCCTGCGGTCGGGTGGCCGCCGACCAGGACGGTGCCGCGAACGCCGTGGTGCAGTCCGCTGATGGCGTTGAGCAGTGTGGTCTTGCCTGCTCCGTTTGCACCGACGACGGCGGCCGCCTCACCGGTGTGGACGTCCAGGCTGATGTCGGTGAGCAGGGTGGTGCCGTAACCGACCGCGGGCAGGCGGACGGTCAGGGCCGGACGCGCTGCTTGCGGGGCCCTTGGCCGCCTGGTGGGTGCGGTGCCGGTCGCGGCGTAGACGGCGTTCACCCGGGCGTCGGTGCGTATTGCCGCGGCCGGGCCCGTCGCGAGCAGTTGTCCCTGGTGCAGGACCGTGACGGTGTCGGCGATGTCGAAGACCAGGTCGAGATGGTGGTCGACGATGACCGTGGTGACCTGTTCGGGCAGGGCGGTGAGGACGTCTCGAAGGCGGTGAAGCTCTCCACTGGACAGGCCGGCGGAAGGCTCGTCGAGCAGCAGCAGGCGGGGTGCGCCGGCCAGGGCGATGGCGAGTTCCAGCAGTCGGCGTTCGCCGTAGGACAGCGCTGCGGCTGGTACGGCGGCGCGGTCTTGCAGCCCGACGGTGTTCAGGGCGTTGACGCCGCGGGCTGCCGCGCTGATCCGGTCGGCGGTGCGTGGGCCGGGGCGTGTGGCCAGCACCAAGTGCTGCGCGACGGTGAGGTTGGGCCAGATCGCGGGGTGCTGGTGGGTGCGCCCGATGCCTGCTCGGGCGCGACTCTCGGGGCTCAGCCGGGTGATGTCGGCTCCGTGCAGCCGTAGGCGTCCGCTGCTGAGCCGTAGTGCTCCGGCGATCAGGCTGAGCAGGGTGGACTTCCCGGCGCCGTTGGGGCCGATGACGGCGTGGCGTTCACCTGCGGGGATGGTGAGGCTCAGCGGGTGCAGGGCTTGCAGCCCGCCGTAGGTGCGCGATACCTGGTCGAGGTGCAGTGCTGCGGTCATGGTGCGCTCCGTGGCCGTTGGCGGGCCAGGCTGGGCAGGTCGTGGCGGGGTAGGTAGGCGGCGGCGATGAGTAGCAGGCCGATGAGGGCGATGCCGTGGCCGGTGGTGCCGCCCAGCCAGTCGCGGACCGCGACCAGGGCGATGGCGGCGGCGAACGCGCCGGGCATGGTGCCCACTCCCAGCACTGCCGCTGCCAGCGCAAGCGCAGAGGACCCGAACGCCATGTCGGCGGGGGAGACGTACTGGTGGGCGGTGGTGAGCATCGCGCCCGCGGCTCCGGCGATCGCGCCGGCGATGGTGTAGGCGGCGAGTAATTGGCGGCCGACCGGGTGTCCGCTGGCGCGCAGCCGGGGCTCGTGGTCGCTGGCGGCGCGCAGGGCGAGCACGAACCGGGTCCGCATGAGCGCGGCGATGCACCCGACGATCACGACCGTCGTGGCCAGCAGGTAGAGATAGGTCAGGCCGTCGGAGGCCAGCGGGGCCAGGCCGGGCAGCGGCACGACCGGGGGCACGTGTCGGCCCTCGCTGCCGCCGGTGACCGGCGCCAGGGAGAGGGCTGCCACGTGAAGGAGCTCGGCGAGCGCGACGGTCACCATCAGGAAGGTCACAGCGCGGGTGCGTACCGCCAGTAGCCCGGTGGCGGCAGCCGCGATCGCGCCGGCGGCCGACGCGGCGATGAGCTGCACGGGGCCGAGCGCGGTGACCGTATCTGCAACGAGCGCCGCGGTGTATGCGCCGACGCCCAGGTATGCGGCCTGGCCCAGGGGCGCGAGCCCGGCGGGACCGGCCAGCAGCTGAGCGCTCATCGACAGCACCGCCATGACCAGCGCCGTGGAGGCCAGCGACACCAGGTAGGCGTTGGCCGCCCAGGGAAGCGCCACAGCGGTGGCCAGCGCCGCCGTGGCCAGGACGGCCCGTGCCGGGATTCTGCGGAATGGGTGCCGGGGCGTGCTGTTCATGCGGGCCTGCCGAGGGTGCTGCGGCGGGTGACCAGCACGACCAGCATGGCTGCGGCGAGCAGGAACGGGGCGGTGGCCGGCGGGGCCAGGAGCACGCCGAGGGTCTGGACCTGGCCGACTCCCACGGCTGCGGCTAGGGCACCGCGCATGGATCCGAGACCGCCGACCACGACGATGATCAGCGACTGGCTCAAGACGATGTGGTCGACGCCGGGGGCGGGACCGATGACCGGGGCGGCGGCCACGCCGACGGCGACGGCCATAGCGCCGCCTGCGGCCAGGACCGCGATCTGGACTCGGCGGGTGCGGATGCCGGTGGCTTCGGCCATCGGCGCGTCGGTGACCACTGCTCGGATGACGGCCCCGGCGCGGGACCGGTCGATGGTCAGGACGAGGCTGGTGGCCACCGCGGCGGCGATGCCGATGAACACCAGCCGCCAGGCGGGGTAGGCATGGCCCGCCAGGTCGACCGATCCTGCCAGCGCCGCGGGCGGGCTTACGTGCAGCGGTTCGCCGCTGAACAGGGCGGTGAGGACGTCGGCGCCGATGAACGACAGGCCGAGGGTGGCCAACGCCTGGTCGAAGGGCCTGCGTGACAGCGGGCGCATCGCGAGCGACAGCAGCCCTCCGGCGGTGGCGCCGATGGCGGCGCCGACGGCTACGGCCAGCAGGAGGCCGGTCAAGCCGCCGTCGCTTAGCGACCAGGCGGTGTAGGCCCCGACCAGGTAGAGCGTGCCGTGAGCCAGGTTGAGCACGTCGGCGACGCCCCAGATGAGCGTCAGACCGGCGGCGACGACGAACAGCACCAGGCCGTACGCCAGGCCGTCGACGACGGTGATGAGGTAGCGGTCGAGCAGCGGCAACAGGTTCACGGCACGCCCTTCGTCAGCCGGCGATCGGGCGGCGGCCGACGGTGGTGTGCATCAGGTAGTCCGACAGCACCAGCTCGGGGTCACGCAGCAGGTCCCGCAGCGCGATCAGCTCGTCGACCTCCATCCCAGCGGCGACGAGGTGGTCCTGCAGCTGGATGGAGTTGCTGTGGTGCAGCATCGCGACCCCGGTTCCGCCGGTCCAGGTCTGGGAGTGCGTCACGGTGGCGACGTCGACCAGGCCGCAGTCCCGCATCGCCTGGTTGGCGTCGGCCGCCCAGTGCATGTCGGCGCCCCGGGAGGTCCCGAGGCCGAGCAGCACCTTCTGGAACGTGTGGAACAGGTCGGTGGCCTTGGCGTCGGGACTGGCGCGCACCATGTCGTGCCAGGTGCAGTCCCAGTCGGAGATGACGATGCGGCCGCCGGGGACGAGCGCCTGTGCGAGGCGGGCGAGGACCTGCTTGCGTTCGGGCAGGTGCATGAGCAGCAACCGGGCGTGGATGAGGTCCAGCGAGTTCGGCTCGAGTTCGGCGGTGCGGATGTCGTCGGCCCGGACGGTCAGGTTCGGCCGCTGCTGGGTGATGTGGACGGGGGCGATGTCCAGCGCGGTGACGTGCCCGGCCGGCCCCACCTGCTGGGCCAGCCAGTAGCTGATCGTCCCGGCGCCGGGCCCGGCGTCCAGGCAGCGCAGTCCCGGGCGGATGCCCGTGCTTTCCAGCACGCCGATGCTGTGCGGGTCCAGGATCTCGGCCAGCAGCCGCACCTGGGTGGCTGCTTCGTTGGTGGTGTTGTCGAACATGTACGCGTTCGCAGGGGCGGTGCCCATGATGGTCGTCTCCTTGATGGTCGGTCGGTCAGGATCCGAGCGTGGCGAGCTCGGCGAAGCGGACGTTGGCCAGCACGCCGCCGTCGTCGTCGACCTTGCGCAGGTACCAGCGCTGCACGGGGGTGTGGTTGACCGGACCGAACTGCCAGGGACCGCGCGGGGAGGGCACCTCGCCGATGCGCGGCAGCGCCCTGAGCAGCGTCTCGGAGGACACCGGGCCCACCGGACCGGCAGGGGTTGACGGGCTTGCCGATGCCGCCGGGGAGCTTGCGCCGGACGTCGGTGCGCCGAGGCTGGGCGCGGCCGAGGCGGTGGGGGAGGCGGCCGGGATCGGGCCGCCGCCGTGCATCGCTTCCCGGATGGCCATGTCGAGCACGAGCGCGGCGTCGTAGCTGGTGACGTGGTAGATGTTCGGCGTCGCTCCGGCGTAGGCGGCGGAGAACGCGGACACGAACAGCCGGTTGGCGTTGGTGTCGAGGTTGTAGGCGTAGTTCATGACGGTCCAGATGCCGCGGGCGGCTTCTCCTTGGGCCGTCAGCACCGCGCCCTCGGTGAGGAACCCGGCGCCGTACAGGGGCAGGTTGATGCCGAACTGCCGGTACTGCTTGACGAACTCGACCGCGCTGGATCCGGCGTAGAACGTGTAGACGGCCTTGGCGTCGGACTGCTTGATCTTCGCCAGGAACGGTTCGAAGTTCGTGGTCGGCGGCACCCAGGGGGTCCAGGTCGGCTTGCCGTCCGGGTTGGCCAGCTTGCCTCCCTTGCTGGTGAACGCGTTGACGAAGCCGCCGATCTGGTCGTGGCCGCCGATGTAGTCCGGTCCGATGACGAAGACGGGCCCGTTGACGGTGGTGCGGATGTGCTCGGCGATGGCCGCTCCGGTTTCCTGGCTGAGCCAGGAGGTGTGCCAGATGTAGGTCGGGTCGGTCACCGTGCTCGGACGGCCGCCGGTGCCGATCAGCGGGATCTTGGCGGCGCGCAGCATGGGGTCCAGGGTCTGGACGGTGTCGGCGGTGGCACCGCCGACGATGATGTCGACGCGGTCCTGCTCGATCAGTTTCTTGGCGGCGGCGCGGGCCTGTTCCTTTCCGTCGCCCTCGTCGGCCTCGACGACCGTGATCGGGCGGCCGTTGAGGACGTTGCCGTGCTGCTGCAGATAGAGGTTCCAGCCCTTCAGCATGTCGTCGCCGATGGCCTTGTAGGGACCGGACTTCGGTATGAGCAGCCCGACGCGTACGGCGTCGCCGGCGGGGGTGCTGGTGTCGGGGCTCAGCGCTGAGCCGGAGCACCCGGTCAGCATCAGGGCCAGGGCCACGGCTGCCGCCGCCGCCCGGGTGGGGATGTGGTTCACGTGGGTGAGTGCCTTTCAGGGGTGTCGGTCCGCGCCGGGTGGCGCGGGGGTCATTGGTGGGGTCGCAGCCGGCTGACCAGGTCGGTGAAGGCGGCCTGGGCGGCTGCGCGGTCGCGGACGTCGCAGGCGATCACCGGCACGCTCGGGTCGGTGGCCAGCGCTTCGCGTATCTCGGCGGGGTGGTGGCGGACCGGGTCGCCGAAGCGGTCGACCACCACGGCGTATGGCAGTCCGCTGCCGGCGGTGGCGTCCAGGAGGGGATATGCCTCCGGCAGCCGGCTCGTCGGCACCACGACGATGACCGCGTGCGCGCCGATGAGGGTGCCTGGCCAGACCAGCCACCAGGCGCTCTGCGCCAGTGTGAACAGGTAGACCACCGTCGTGCCGAGGGTGCGTCTGCCGAACTCCCGGCCGACGGGACCGGTCACCGGCAGGTCCGAGACCGCGGCGACCAGCGAGCTGGCTCCGCCGCCCGGCGGCCCCACCACGACGATCTTCATCGTGGTGGGCCACGCCGGAGGGTGCGCGGTGGCGGCTGCGGTCGGCATGGGTCATCCGCCGTTGCGCTGCCCCGGCTGGATCGCCGTGCCGAGCTGATTGGCGATCTCCGCCAGGTGGAAGGCGGTCTGGCCGGTGTCGCCGTCATGGCGGGTGATCGCGGCGAAGGCGGTGCCGTCGGCGGCCGGTTTGATGACCAGGGTGCCTGCGGCCATCACCTGCATCGTGTACTGGTAGACGCCCGCGTCGAGAACGGCGCACGTCGCGTTGGCGAGGCTGACCTGCCCGGCCACGGCGGCGCTTAGCTGATCCGCCCGGTCGGCGGGCAGGCTCTTGGTGGCGGCCAGTACCAGGCCGTCGCTGGACATGGCGATGGCGTGCACGACGCCGGGGACCTGGGCGGTCAGCCGGTCGAGAAGGCTGCTGAACAGGGCGGTGCGCGCGGAGTTGTCGGTGCCGAGCAACGGGGTGTGGGCGATCATCGCGGGTCTCCTGTCGGGTGGATGGCAGTGCGTGCGGCGGCGGACAGGCCGCGCATCGCGGTGGCAACTTGCGCTTGCATGACGGCGGGGTCGATGACGTGCGCGCGGGCGCTGTCGGCCGGCGGGGCAAGGGTCGGCACGCGGGACGGATCTGCCGTCCGTCTGGGCAGTCCGCTGGCGGTCACTGGTCCGGTGGACTGCTGGCGCAGCGCTGCGGCGGCGGCCCACGCCTGGTCTGCCGGTGTTACGAATCCGTCGGCTGCCGCTGCCGGGTCCATCCACGGTGAGCGCGGTGTATCGGACGCGGCGGCTGTCAGCTGTCGCGGCGTTGCGATCGTGGGCAGAGCCGCGGTGGCCTCGTCCAGCGCTGCTGGGGCGGCTGCGGCCGCGGGACGCGCCGGGCGTCCACCGGCCGGGCCGGCCAGCCGGGCATGCATGGCCGGAAGCGCGGCGGCGGGCCGTGAAACGAGATTCCCCGGAATCGTCAGCAGCGCCACGGTCCCGGATCCGGCTTCGGCACGTTGCAGCCGCACGTTGAGGCGGTGCTCTGCGGCCAGGCGCCCGACGACCACCAGGCCCATCTGTCCCGGGACGTCGACGTCCAGCTTCGGCTGCGACAGCAGGGCGTTCAGGTGCGCCAGCTGATCAGCGCGCATCCCCATGCCGTTGTCGGTGATGCAGATGACCAGGTCGTTTCCCAGCCAGTGGATGTCGACGGCGACGCTGCTGTCGGCGGAGCTGTAGCGGGTGGCGTTGTGCAGAAGCTCGCCGAGCACGTGCACGACGGCGCTGACTCCGTGGGACCGAACGATCGCGGATTCGCTGTGGCGGAGCGTGACCCGCAGATAGTCATCCACCATGGAGCCGGCGGCCTGCACCAGCGACTCGACCGGCTCGTCGGCCGGGTGCAGGCGACCGAGTCCTGCGCCGCCTAGGACGAGGAGGTTGGTGGCCAGCCGCCGCAGCCGGGTGACCTGGTGGTCGATCGGGTAGAGCTTGGCCATCAACTCGTCGTCGGCGGATCGTTCCAAGGAGTCGAGGTTGTGGATGATGCTCTCGACGAGTGTCTGGACCTTCATGGCGAGCGTGACCACGGTTCCTGCCATCCGTGCTCGCGCCGACGCTTCGCCTGCGGTCGAGACCACCACCACCCGGTACAGGCCGTTGAAGGCTGCCACGACCTCGCCGACCTCGTCGCTGCCAGGCAGGATGATGGCCGGACGCGCGGTCGCTTCGGCGGCCAGGGCTTCGACCTGTTCCGGCTGGTCGTGCGCGGAGACGTTGCGGAACTGGGCGACCATGGCGGGAAGGCGGGTGGTGGCGATCTCCTGCGCGGCGCGTTCCAGCGTCCGCAACCTGGTGGCGGTGGACCTTGCCACCACGACCGCGGTTAACAGCGCGATGAGCAACGCGACCAAGAGCAGGCCGCCGGTGGTAGCCGCCTTGGTGATCTGCTGCTGCCAGGCGTCCTGCACCGAACCGGTGATATCGGTCTGCGCCGCGATCTCCACCTGCCGCAGCCGGTCGGCGCGTGTGCTGAGTGCTGCCGTCCACGCCGCCGCTCCACCGGGCAGGGCCAGCGGCTGATACGCGCCGGTGCTGGTGACAACGCCTTCCAACCGGGCGGCGTCGAGCGCCTCCGGACCGGTCAGGGTGCGGCTGAGCAGCGTGCGCCACTGCGGCCGCCCGAGGTCGTTGAACTCGCGCAGGGCGTCGTCGTACCCGCTGCGCGCGGCCGCGATGTCCTGCGCCAGTGACGGGGTGAGAGTGCCGATGGCGAGCGTCTGTAGCACGGCCACGTGTTGCTGGCCCAGGCTCTCCTTGGCGCGGGCCAGCGCCGCGGCGGCGCGGATCTCATCGGCGAGGACGGGGTCGACGCCCGCCTGCGCGGCGGTTTCCTGGTAGGTGACCAGGTCGGCGACGAGGATGCGGTAGGAGAAGGTCGCCGAGGACAACGCGATGGGTTTGGACTGCCCCATCCGCGCTCGCTGGCCGTCGAGGTCGGCCAAGCCCGCGTCGATACGGGTCAGGATGGCAGCGACGGCGGCGGGCGGATCCTCCAGCTGGGCGTATCGGGCCCGGAACCGGGCGGCGGCCTGCCCGGTCCGTTCGACCTGCTGACCGTAGGCGGCGGCTACCTGCTGGCCGGCGTCGGGCAGCAGCAGCGCGGCGACCCCGGCCCGCTCGGCCTGCAGTTCGTGGGTGAGGTCGCCGGCGGCGGCGGCGACCTCCACCAGTGAGCGTGTCTGAGCGGCGTCGACGGCCGCGTCTACGGTCCCCTGCAGCGCGACACCGCTGGTGATCAGCGCGGCGGCTGCTGTCGGGACCACGATCAGCGCGGTCTTGGTCCGGATGGCGAGGTTGTTCAGCCGCAACACGGGTCTACCGCCTTCGCGTGTGTGTGCGCCGCGACGACGCGTCCGGCGGGCGTGGGTGGTCTGGTCGGCGGCGCCTTTGCCGGCGCTCGTGTGCGACGTGGCGCTCATGAGACGGGCTGGCGGCGGGCCAGAGCGTGCTTGACGGTCGTGATGAGCACCTGCTTGACCTGATCGCGTTCACGCGCGTCGCAGTCCAGCACCGGAACGTCCGGCGCCAGAGCCAGCGCATCCTTGACCTGCTCTGCGCTGTGCGACAGGTTGCCGTCGAAGCGGTTGATCACCACGATGAACGGCAGCCTGCGAGCCTCGAAGAAGTCGACGGCACCGAAAGAATCCGCCAGGCGGCGTGTGTCTACCAGCACGATCGCGGCCAACGCACCCCGCACGATGTCGTCCCACATGAACCAGAACCGGCGCTGTCCAGGGGTGCCGAAGATGTATAGGACGACGTCGGGCGGCACGGTGAGGCGCCCGAAGTCCATGGCCGTCGTCGTGACCACCTTCTGCGGGACGTGGGCGGTGTCGTCCATGCTCGACGCGACCGCCGTCATCGCGGCCTCGGTGCGGACCGGCTCGATCTCCGAGACAGCCGTCACCAGCGTCGTCTTACCGACGCCGAACCCGCCCGCGACAATGATCTTCGCCTGCCACACTTTGGCGATGTCGGCTCCGCGGTCGAGCGCGCGGTCCGTGTCAGTCGTTTGTGGACTTCCGGTAAGCATTCGTGCTGCCTGTCGTAGATAGCGGGCGGCCGTTGTGTCGAAGACAGCGAACCGCGTCCGCCGGGGTGAGTGAAGGGTTAGATCGCGCTCTCGGCGTACTCTCCTGCTCGCCAGGGGCGCGTATCCGTCTGTGGATCGCGGTGCTGACCTGCGCCCCTATCGGCAGAGGCCGGATGCGCGTGTGCGTGATGCGACGGATGGGAACACAACGCCCCCGAGGGCCGTGCGCCGCGAGTGCGGCGAGCGTCGGCGCGCACGGTGATGCGCGGGCAGACAGAGGTTGTCGCCGAGCACGTGGGTCTCCCATCCGCTCACCGCCTCGGTGGGCGGTGTGACACGACGACCCGGTCGTTTCGGCCAACCTGTCATCGTTCGGTGCGGATAGATCCTGCTCGGCGCGGTGATGACACCGATACCGCGCTGAGGTGACGCGACGGTGCCGCTATGGTGACGCCGCAGCCCGCGGCGGAGCTACTGGCGGTTCCAGAGCGCGTCGTCGCCGCGGCGCAGGCTGTTCAGGCGCAGTTCCAGTTCGCGGGCTGAGTCGGGGTGCCGGGCCGCTAGTTTGATCAGCGAGCTGAGGGTGCTGAGCTCACGCACGGCGCGCAGCAGGGGATAGCCGGGCCAGTCGCGCACGTCAACGCCGTATCCGGAGGCCACCTGGGCCGCGCTGCGTTCGTCGCCACCGAACCGCTTGGCCACCGCGGTGGGAGCGAGGTCGACCTCGCGAGGGCCGATGCACACCGAGTCCCAGTCCCCCAGCAGCCAGCCGCGGTGACCCTGCCCGGGTGCATGGAGCAGATTGCCTGACCACATGTCGGCGTGGATCAGGCCGACACCGAGCGCCGATGGCACGGTGGCCACCGCGGCCGCCAGGGCGGCGGCTCGCGCGGCGAGCCATTCCAGGGAATCTGGGTCCAGAGCCAGCGCTGCCGAAGGGGCCGCCAGCGCGTGTTGCAGGCTGGCCAGCGGCTCGTAGGCGGGCAGCTCGATCGGCGGCGGCGCGGGCACCCGGTGTAGCAGCAGCGCGAGGTGACCCAGCGCGTGGAAGTCGGGGGCCAGATCGTCTGGCTGGGGATGATAGGTCCAGAAGGTGACCGCCATAGGCGGCGCAGTGTCGTTCATGACGAGGACAGGGCTGGGTTCGCCTGAAGCCGCGATGTCCACCGGTGCGGCCACGGGGAATCCCTGGCCGGCCAGCCAGTGAGCGGCCGCCAGTCCCCGCTCGGCTCGGGACACTCCGTCGGGCCCATAGGAAACTCGCGCGACCACACCGTCTACCAGGTACACCGCGTTGGAGAAGTGACGGATCAGCCGTGCGTGGCGCGGGTTGAGGCCAGCCTGCCGGCACGCCTCGGCCAGCGCGGCTTCGACATCAGGCTGTTGACGCGGGTGGCGAGGTGTCAGGTCGTCAGCTGGGCCGGGGGAGGGGCGCACAGCGTCGACAGTGCCATAGCCGTACTGCGGACGTGGGCGGCGTGCCTGCTGCCACGCAGGTCGGCTCGTGATACTGCCGCTGCCAGCTCGGCGAGATGGCCCTGCAGCGGCGGCAGCAGCAGGGCGTCTGGCAGACGGGTCACAGGTTCAAGAGCTGCGCTGACGGCTTCCAGGTCGGTTTCGGGCCCCTGCGCGAAGGCGATGGCGAGGTCGAGCCGGGCCAGGGTCTCATCCCCGTAGGAACGCATGTCGGCCGGCCCTTGCTCATAGGCCCGGATCGCTGCCGTCGACCGCTCGCGGGCCTGCCGTACGTCGCCGATGCGCCGCAGGGCCGTGCCCGCGTAGTAGTCCTCCTTGGCTTCGACGAAGGCGACGATGCCGCCGAACTGGTCGACACCGAAGGCGTCATCGGCCGGCCGTGCCGCGATGAGCTCACGGCAGCGGGCAGCCTGGTCGAGCGAGTCCCGCACCGCAGCGGCGTTGCCCAGCCGGGCGTACGCGCGGGCCTCGATCGCCGCAAGCCAGACCTGCGTCGAGTCCGCCGAGCCTGAGGGCAGCATCTCCCGCGCCTGGCGGGCGGTCACCACACTGCGCTGCGGCGAGCCCGACCATTCCTGCTGCAGTGCCCGCACCGCCAGCGCCCAGGCCCCCACGCCCGGCAGGCGGGCCAGGTCGGCGAACCGCATGGCCGCGTTGGCGTGGACAGGCGCCTGGCTGATCTGACCCAGGTTGCCCGCCGCGTGAGCGAGCATCGCGCTGGACAGGCCGGCGATCAGGTACAGGGTGCGCTGGAACGACCCGGCCCGGGGAAGCAACTCGACCGCGGCGGCTCGGACGGCGTTGACGCCTGCGACCACGGGCAGCATCTCGCCGTACACGTATTGCTGCGCGAGCTGGCCGAGGGTGATCTGGAGCGTGCTGACAGCGATCCCGTCGACGCCCTGCCACATCGCGTAGGAAGCGGACGCCTGCGCGGCCTGTTCCAACGACCGGTCCTCGTCGACCGCTGGCAGGCTCGCGCCAGCGGGTCCGAGAAGGGCGTCGACCGGGTGCCCGAACTCCGCCTCCAGGACCCGGCAAGTCACCGGCATCGGCCTGGTTCCGACCTCACCGTTGATCATGCGGATGAGCTGGCGGCGGGAGAGAGTGAACTGGTTGGCGCCCATGGCGCGCGCCCTGCCGTCCAGTACGTCGATGACCTCGGGGTAGGACAGGCGTCTCGCGTCGATCAGTCGCCGCAGTAGCGTCCTGCTCTCCTGCACCTGCTCACCCGCTTTCGCCGACGCGGAAGATCGGCGCCGATCGAGGCGAACGGCCGATCCGGAACTGCCCATTATCCAACCACGACACGCGTTTTCGCCTGCTCGGCAACGTGTCGCATGGCAGCAGCATCGGCGGATGCACCTCGGCGGCACCGTGATGTGCGGCTCCGTGATGTCAGGACTCGCCGCACAGCGCCAGCTCCAGGTTGACGACCTCGTACAGCCCGGCAGTGAGCGCTCCGGTCGCCGCCAGGCGGTCGGCGGCGGCCCGCACGGCAGCGACGTCGATGAGCCCCAGGTCGCCCAGCCGCGGCTCGCGCAGCGCGTCGTCCAGGAGGCGCAGGCCGTGGATGGTCATGCCTCGTGTCATAACGCCTGCGAAGTTCTCTCGCAGGTGTGGACGCGGCCAGTCCTGGGGCAGGCCACGAGCGAGCAGCCGTTGGCGATGCAGTCGCCGGTCGGCCCTCCACCCCCGGGGTAGCCATTCGCAGAAGCGGACCACATCGGGCGCGGCCAGGATGTTGATCGGCCAGATGCCGCGACGGAGGAACACCGGCGCTCGGGATGCCGCCGCCAACAGGGTCGGCTCGTACAGGGCGGCCGCCGGCATCTGGGGCTCGGGAAGATCCAGCGCCAGGTGCCGTGCACGGGCCGACAGCAGCTCCAGGTCGGGTCCGGTCGCCGGTGTCGGCCCACGGTCCCCTCGTTCGGCGGGACGTAGCCCCAACAGCTCGTCGCCACCGATGCCGGTCAGCACCGCGCTGGCTCCAGCTGCCGCAGCTGCGGCCACGACCGCGTCCAGGCACTCCTGGTAGGGCTCCAGCATCGGGTCGGGGTTGCGACTGCGGGGCGGGATGCCGCACAGCGGTGGATACTGCTGCGCGTCGACAGTCACGTCATCGAGCCCCAGGAGGTCCAGCAGCTGTTGGCGGCGCCGGTACTGCTGTGCGCCGGCCGGGCCCGCGAGGAGCAGCCCGTACGCGCGCACGCCGGGCAGCTCCTCCTGGGCGGCGACCGCCACGTTGGCCGAGTCCAGCCCTCCCGACACCTCGACGAAGGCCGCGGCGCCGTCCAGGGCGCGGGCACGGACTTGGCCGCGCAGCAGCGTCCCGTACGCTGCCACCGGGTCAGCAGCAGGTGTCAGCGTCCTGGCGAGGTAGTGCGGCGCTGGCGGCGGTAGGTCGATGCGCACCTGGCCGCCGTACCAGACCGCGCTGGCTCGCTCGGTGACGCGGTGCACGTCGCGCCACACGGTGGCAGTCGAGTAGCGGTGCAGACGCGACAGGTATCTGACGGCTTCGACCTGGTCGATCCGCAGGGTGGGTTGGTGCGGGGCCAGGTCGCCGAGCCACCAGGACACCACCAGGCGGTCGGCGGCCGCCGTGACGTACAGGGGAGCGGCGCCGCGGTCGCCTGCCGACACGGTGACCATGCCCGCCGCCAGGCGGACGATGTGGAAGTCCGCCGGCCACCCCTCCGCCTGCATCCGCGTCAGGTCGTCGCTTGGGCTGGCAGTCCGGGGCCGGCCGTCGACGCGCTCACGCACGACGATGGTGGTGCCGCCATCGGTCTCGGCGGCAAAGGCCTCCAGGGCGGGATTCGCGAACGGCTCGATCCAGCTGGAACCACAGGCCCAGCGCCCGTGTTGCGCCGCCCAAGGGCCAGCGGCCGCGGCGATGGCGATCTCGGCCTTGAGCACGATCTTCTCCCGGAATGCGGTTGGGGCGGTCCGGCTGCCGGACCGCCCCAACGTTCGTTGATCAGCTCTCGTCCTTGTAGCCCTGGTCGTCGCTGCCGTTCGGCTTGCGTCCGTACGCGTCGAGCGTGGCGTCGGTGGCCAGCGCCACCGGGCCGTCGAAGATGGCCTCGGGGGCCTGCTGCGGCATCTCGGTCATGGGTCGGTCCTCTTCCTGCCGGGCGTCGCGATGACGCTGGGGGTGAAGGCACGGTGCTGTCATCACGCTAGGCGCGGCGGGGCGCACGCTCCATCCTGTTTCACGTTTATTCAGGTTGTCCGGCGTGCCGCGCCGCTGGGCCTCTCCCGTACCGGTTTTGGCGGCCAAGCGGCGTGAAACGTGCCTTTCCAGCCGGTGGATGCCCGGATCGAGCGGAGGTCAGCGCAGCGACTGCGCTAGCCAGGAACGCAGTCTGAATCCAGTGGTCAGTGCTGAGAGGGCGTTCCGTTGCAGAACCCGATCCATGGCGAAGGCGAAGATTTCCTTGTTTTCTCCGCCATAGCCATGCTTTTCCTCGAACTCTGCCGAGAGTTCCGAATGCCCAATCTCCTGTATGAGCTCAAGCGTCCGCTGCCGCAGCGCGGTGTCGGACTCCGAATGCCCGTAGTGGTACAGGGTCTTCCGGTGATCGTTGAGCTCGCGCAATTCGCCCAGGATCTCTGGAGGCATCAGCCCCTGGCTCGCGCAGTATGTGACAAGTGCGCCCAGCCCCCAGCGATGGGCCGCTGCGGGGGCAGACCCGGATGCCGCGAGCATCGATGCGAGGTCCCGCTCACAGCTGGCGTGCACGCAGAAGATCGTTCCCGCGTCCGCGGCGTTGATGTAGCAACGGACCGCGTCAGACAGCAGGTAGCTGTCCTCGGGGTCAACCGCTAGGGCGAGCCCCAGAGGGGAGTCCATTACCCTCATGGCGGCCCTGATTTCGCCGCGACGTCTTTCCTGCTCGGCTTGAGAGTCAGCCATGGGCCTTCCTTCATCTCACGCGTCTGGCGCGATCCGCGCGTCCCGGCCGCGCCACGCGATACTGGCACGCGCTGGTGCAGGATGTGGGCGCGGGAGGACCGGGGTTGAACGAGGTGTGCTACGACGAGGACGGCGTGTTGCAGCCTTTGGGCCATGACTGGTCCGCCTGGGTCGATCGTCCTACGGCCCTGCCCACGCGTCCTGGTCGGGCACAGCGGTTGCGATGGTGCGGCACATGCGGTGTAACCGATTCGGAGCCGCCGCTGGTGGTTATCAGAGCCGCCGTGGCGATGGGCATCGTCTAATACACGCAGAGCACGTCGTGCGATCGATGGGCATGCCGTATGGCCTGCCTGCGGCGATACGAGCGGCGGAGAGTCGCCTTCCATCTGGGCGCGCATTCCTCGGAATACGTGCCCGCTGCGTCAATCGAACTCGCCCCGCCGCCACGCTGCCAGGTCAGCCTCGTACGCCTCCTCCGACAGCTGAGGGATCGACGCGTGGGGCAGCCAGTCGCCAAGGAGTTTGGCGAACTCCGCGAGAATGTCCTCGTCGGCGTGCCAGCCTGGCTGGCCGAACTGTTCGTGCCAGCGCAGGAACATGGCCAGGGGGCCGGCGTGCGGATCCTCAAGGTCGCAGCTGGGACAAAGCGGCGCCTGCCGCCAGCCCACCGTAGTGGGCTTACCGGCGACGTCCCACGAGTGAGGCAGCTGTACGGCCACCACACAGCGGAGGTTGCATCGGTTGCAGGGGAAGTTCTGGCTGCCCACGACCAGACGGGCCAGCAGCGGTTCGTCGGTCACATCACCACCGACCCGGGGCCGAACATGGTCTTGAGATCGGCCATCAGCGATGGCGTGGCGTCCACGCGTACGCCCAGGCTCCAGAGGCTGTGCTGGCCGTGGGTCTGCATGCGCAGGTGAACCGGCCGCTCGCCTGGGCTGCGGTCGAAGGTGGCGCGAAGTTCCTGCGCGAACTCCGGTGTCACCCGGTCGCTGCGGACGTTGAGGACGATGGGCGCTGCTGCGCCGCTGGCGGCGTTGCCGACGTCGAGTACGGCCACGTCGGATCCGAACACGGTCAGCGCGCCGTCGCGCTCGTTGAGGCGCCCCTTGATCATGACGACGGTGTCTTCGATCAGTGCCTCGGAGACCAGCGGATACACCTTGGCGAAGAACATGACGTCGATGGAGGCGTCGAAGTCTTCGAGCGCGATGGAGGCCCACAGCGAGCCGTCCTTCTTGCTCATCCTTCGTTCGACCTTGCTGATGATGCCGGCGAGCTGGATCTCGCCCTCGGTGCGGCTGCCCTCGATCAGGTCGAGGATGCTGGTGTCGCGGTTGCGGTTGAGGATGGCCTCGGTGCCGTCGAGCGGGTGCCCGGACACGTACAGGCCGAGCATGTCGCGCTCGCGTTGCAGCAGGGTCTTGCGGTCCCACTCGGGCTCGTCGAGCTTGAGGTTGAGGCCGACCGTCGGCGCGTCGGCCTCAGCAATGGACCCGAACAGGTCGAACTGGCCGATGGCCTCCTTGCGCTTGAGGCCGGTGACCGCGTCAATGGCGTCCTCGTGGCAGCTGACGATCGCGCGGCGGGTGTGTCCGAGTGAGTCGAACGCGCCCGACTCCGCCAGTGACTGGATGACGCGCTTGTTGCATACCGGCAGCTCTGACTTGCTGAGGAAGTCGTCGAACGAGGTGTATGCGCCCTTCTCCTTGCGGGTTCCGACGATCAGCTCGACGACGGCTGCACCGACGTTGCGGACGGCACCGAGGCCGAAGCGGATGTCGCCGCCGACGGCCGCGAACCGCAGTCCGGACTCGTTTACGTCGGGCGAAAGGACCTTGACGCCCATTTTGCGGGTTTCGGCCAGGTAGGTGGCCATCTGGTCCTTGTTGTCGCCGACGGAGGTCAGCAGCGCCGCCATGTACTCGACCGGGTAGTTGGCCTTGAGGTAGGCGGTCCAGAACGAGACGATGCCGTACCCGGCGGTGTGCGACTTGTTGAAGCCGTAGCCGGAGAAGGGGACGAGCACGTCCCAGACGGCCTGCGCGGCCTCTTTCGAGTATCCGCGCTCGATCATGCCGCCGGTGAACTTGGCGTACTCGGCGTCGAGGACTTCCTTCTTCTTCTTGCCCATGGCACGGCGCAGCAGGTCGGCACCGCCGAGGGTGTAGCCGGCCAGCTTCTGCGCGATGGCCATGACCTGCTCCTGGTAGACCACCAGGTGGTAGGTCTCGCCGAGGATGGGTTCGAGGACTTCGCCGAGTTCCGGGTGGATCGGGTCCGCTGGCTTGCGGTTGTTCTTGCGGTCGGCGTATTCGATGTGACTGTTGGCGGCCATCGGGCCCGGCCGGTACAGCGCCAACACGGCGGCGATGTCGCCGAACTTGGTCGGCGCCATGAGTTTGAGCAGGTTTCGGATGGGACCTGAGTCGAGCTGGAACACGCCGAGGGTGTCGCCTCGGGCCAACAGTTCGTAGGTGAGCTTGTCCTCCAGGGGCAGCGCTTCCACGTCAACATCGATGCCGCGGTTTTCCTTGATGTTCTTGACGGCGTCGTCGATGACCGTGAGGTTGCGAAGGCCGAGGAAGTCCATCTTCAGCAGGCCCATTTCCTCGCATTGCGGGAATGGGAAGCCGGTGATGATTGCCCCGTCGGCGTCGCGTCGATGCACGGGAAGCAGGTCCAGCAGGGGGTCGGAGGACAGGATGACGCCTGCGGCGTGTACGCCGGTGCCGCGAGTCAGGCCTTCCAGCCCGCGCGCGGTGTCGATGACCTTCTTGACGTCGGGGTCGGTCTCGTAGAGGCCGCGGACCTCGGCGGCCTCGCCGTAGCGTTCGTGGCCCGAGTCGAAGATGCCCGTGATCGGAATGCCCTTGCCCATGACATCGGGCGGCAGCGCCTTGGTGATCCGGTCCCCGACAGCGAACGGGTATCCGAGGACCCGGGCGGCGTCCTTGATCGCGGCCTTCGCCTTGATCGTGCCGAACGTGAGGATCTGGCAGACCTTGTCGTCGCCGTACTTCTCGGTGACGTAGCGGATCATCTCGCCGCGCCGACGCTCGTCGAAGTCGAGGTCGACGTCGGGCGGGGTGATGCGCTCGGGGTTGAGGAACCGCTCGAACAGCAGCGCGTGCTCCAGCGGGTCCAGGCGGGTGATGCCCATGACATAGGCGACGATCGACCCGGTCGCCGATCCACGGCCCGGGCCGACGCGGATGCCGTTGCGGCGGGCGTAGTCGCAGATGTCGGCGACAACGAGGAAGTAGGCCGGGAACCCCATGTTGTCGATGACGTCGAGCTCGAACGCCACCCGCTGGCGTACCTCTTCCGAGGGGTTGTCGCCGTAGATCTCTGCGACCTTGCGCGCCGTCTCCTTGCGCAGCCAGGAAGACTGCGTCTCCCCCTCCGGGATGGGGAACGCCGGCATCCTGTCGACGTAGGTGAACACCTCGTCATACGGCTGGACGCGTTCGGCGATCAGCAGCGACGAGTCGCAGGCCCCGGGCACGTCCTCCCACAGCTGCCGCATCTCTGCGGGCGACTTCAGGTAGTAGCCGTCCCCGTCGAACTTGAACCGGTTCGGGTCCATCAGCGTCGACCCGGACTGGATGCACAGCAGCGCCTCGTGCATCGTCGCCTGGTCCTGGGTGACGTAGTGGGAGTCGTTGGTCGCCAGGGGAGCGAGATTCAGTTTGCGGCCGATCTCCAGCAGCCCTTTGCGGACGCGGCGTTCGATTTGCAGGCCGTGGTCCATCAGCTCCAGGAAGAAGTTCTCCGGTCCGAAGATGTCTCGGTAGTCGCTGGCGGCCTTCAGCGCCTCGTCCTCCTGACCGAGGCGCAACCGGGTCTGGACCTCGCCCGAGGGGCATCCGGTGGTGGCGATGATCCCCTGCGCGTACTGCGCCACCAGCTCCCGGTCCATGCGCGGCTTGTAGTAGTAGCCCTCGATCGAGGCGAGGCTGCTCAGCCGGAAGAGGTTGCGAAGGCCGGTCGCGTTCTCGGCCAGCATGGTCATGTGGGTGTAGGCGCCGTTGCCGGAGATGTCGTCGTCGCTCTTGCGCCCGCCCCAGTACACCGGCTTCTTGTGGAACCGGTCGTGCGGCGCGAGGTAGGCCTCGATCCCCAGGATCGGTTTGATCCCGGTCTTTTTGCCCATCTGCCAGAACTCGTAGGCACCGTACATGTTGCCGTGGTCGGTCACGCCCACGGCAGGCATCCCCAGCCGCTCCGCCTCGGCAAACAGCGGCTTGAGCTTGGCCGCCCCGTCGAGCATCGAATACTCGCTGTGGACGTGCAGGTGGACGAACGAGTCTGACACGAGGCTCCCCTTCAACGCGTCCCAGGCGAGGCGCTCCCCACCCTAGTCCGACCAGTCGTCACGATTCGAGCCGCAGCGCCGGGCAGGACCTCCGCCACACCAAAAGTGGCTTACCATTTATTCTCGCCCGCGCGAGGTAAAAATGGCAAGCCACTTGTGGGAGGATGTTCGGGTGGGCAATCACGTCGATCCGCCGCTGCCTGTTCGCGCGTCCGCCCGTGACGTCGAGCTGGCCAAGCTGACCCTGGAGCAGGCCGGCTGGACACTGACCGCCTTCGTCGGAGCGTGCGTGCGCGCGGTGGCCGCTGAGCCGGAGACGGTGTTGGGCATGCTGGACAAGCATCGCCCCGAACCCAAGCGGCGAGGGCGGCCGCCGGCCGAGCAGCGCAGCACCGCTGCCCCTAACGGCTGAGCACGCTGCCCTCGGCCAGCCAGACCGTCATCGTGTGCGGGTCGCGCAGCGGGGCGATGGAGTAGGCCAGCCAGCCGGGCGCGGCCACGGCTGCTCCGGCGGCTGCGGAGATCTTGAACGGTCTGCCCCAGGGCAGTCCGGGCAGCGCGACGTTGCTGGCTGCCACGCGCGGATCGTGCAGCGAGATCGCCCCGGAGTCCTGGTTGGCGTCGTTGCCCGTGCTGGCCACGACCGTCATCGCGAAAACGCTGGCCGCGCTGCGGGCCATGCCGAGGTAGTGCCCGGCTCGCCAGGTGGTCAGGCGGTGGCTCCAGGTCAGCTGCGCGTCGGGATCGACGGCGGCCGCCGCCTGTTCAAGGTCGGCGAGCACGCCCAGTCCGGCGTCGGTGAGGTCGACGTCACGCGCGGGATCCGCGAGTGCGGAGAGCTGGGCCAGGTCGGCGGCGTCGACCTCGCCGAGCCAGAGGCGGGTCGGCCACAGGGTGGTGATGTTCACGCGGCGCTCCTCAGTTCTCGAAGCCGATGTTGAAGGCGACACAGATCCTGGTGCTGTCTCCGGCGTACGGGGTGACCCAGTGCTGCTGCCAGGCGGGGAAGGCAAGCATCAGACCGGGCTCGGGGTCGAGCGCGGTCAGCGGAGACCGGTCGGGGGTACGGGCGTTGGCCGCCGGCCGCGGGTCGAGGAACTCGATGGCGCCGGTGCCCGGCGTGAACGCGCCCGTGTGCACGTAGTAGACCCCGGACCACGCCGCGCCGGGGTGGGAGTGCATGTGGTGGAAACCCCAGGAGCGGTACACGACCGCCCACGCTTCGGCGATCATGGCGACCGGCCGGTTGCGGGAGTCGGCTCCGGCACCGACGTGGCCGTTCATGGCTTCGGCGACGTCGAGGATCCAGCTGCGCAGCTGGTCGACCTCGGGTCCGGGCCAGCGCAGCACGTCGGCACGTGTCTTGTCCGCGTCGACCACGCCGATCATGGTGCCGCCCGGGTCGGACTGCCGGGCGAGGATGAGCTCCCGCAGCCGGTCGTTGAACCCGTCGGGAGCTGGCGGCCGGAACGCCAGGACCGGCGTGGACCACAGCGAGTGCAGCTGACCTTTCATATCGCCTCTATCTCCTCGATGAGTCGGCTGGCGAGTGCCTGGCCGACAGGGGTGAACGCCTCCCGTGCCCCGCGCATCAGCGCCTCGCATCCGGCGCCGTACGCGCGCAGGTGCGCCAGCCGCCGGGCCCGCAGTTCGGCGTCAGCGGGCATGGCGCTCCATAGCCGGTGCAGGCAGACGACGACATGGCTCGCGCCAAGCAGCTCGCTAGCGCTGCGGCCGCCGGTGCCGGACGGCAGCGTGAACCGCGGACCGTTGTCTTCTTGCAGCGGCCACATCTCCTCGATGAAGTACAGCCACTGGTGGCAGGTCTCGTGCACGATCTGCTCGGCCAGGGTCGTCGGCGCCGCGAAGGCTGCGGCGGCGAGGAAGATGTGCTGGGGCCAGGCGAAGTTGCTGGAGCTGATGGCCTGGGAGTGCCGCAGCTGATGGAACGTGAGGGGCACGTCCAGCAGCGGCCGCCAGTCTGGAAGCAACGTTCCGACGTACGCCCGGGTCTGGGCGATCTGCACCTGGCGTTCGTCGCTGAGCTGCCCGAAGGGCAGGTCGAGCGAGAGGTCCAGGCGGCGGATGGTCAGTGCCCGTTCAGGCGTCAGAACAGCGCTGAGCTCGGATCCGGCAGGGACCGATCCCGGGTTGGTCCGCTGCCAGCGGCAGCACGCCACTGCGGTGAGCAGCCGGGTCGGGGCGAAACCGGGGTCGACGAACGGGAAACCGCCGAACTCCTTCTCCACGATCGTCATCGGCGCTCCTTCCCCAGGGCCTCGACGGCCGACCAGTCAGGCATGACGACGGGCCGCAGCGGAATCGGCGTGAACATAGGGCTGTCGTCGAGCGGCCCCGGCGGCAGCCCTACCGTCAGGAACCCGCGACCGGCACGGCGGCCGGTCTGCAAGCAGGGGAGCGGATAGTCGGCGTAGGGGTTGCCGACCCACATCCGGTCCAGGTCGGCACGTGCGTCGGCGACGAGCTGGGGCCCGCAGACGACCTGGTCGTAGGCGTCGTAGCCGAACCGGGGGTGGCCGATGTCGAAGTCGTCGACGACGATCAGGCCACGGGTGACCGTGTGCAGCTCCCTGGCGAGCGGCCAGCTGCTGTACCAGTGGGCGTCGAGGTAGACCAGCGGCCGGCTGAGGCCGGACAGCAGCTGGGGCAGCAGCTGCGCCGAGTCGCCGGTCTCGACGGTGACGTTGGTGAGGTCGGCCAGCCGGTGGCTGGCCACGGCGGTCGCGTCGGCGTCGATGTCGCAGGTCCGCACCGGCAGGTGGGGGTAGCGGCGGGCGAAGTATTCCGTGGAATCGCCGACGAAGCATCCAGTCTCCACGATGCCGTCGCAGTCGTAGGCACCGATCAAATGGTCGATCTGCAGGGCCGCGGTGATGTCGAAGCCCAGCGGTCCGCCCCCGTCCGACAGCCGCACGGCACCGGCGCGCGGAACGCGGTAGAAGACCTGGAGGACGGCCCCCGCTGACGTGCCGCGCCGGGCGGCGCCGACCGCGGTGGTCATCGTCGGTCCGTCTCGGGCAGGCCGACGGCGATGTCGGCGCTCAACAGGAGAATCGTGTGCCCGGCGTCGACCGGGGTGATGGAGTAAGCCAGCCAACCCGGGTGCACGACGGTCAGCCCTGGCGCCGGTCGTGCGGTGATCGGTCGGCCCCAGGGCAGACCGGGCACGCCCACGGCGGCGCATCCTGCGCGCGGGTCATGCAGCGACAGCATTCCCGAGTCGGCGTCGACGCTGCCGCCGGCCGTGGCCAGCACGCACCAGGCGGCCCAGGCGCCGGTCGGGTAGGCCAGGCCCACTGAGTAGCCTGCGCGGCACAGCTGTACGCGCAGCCGCACCCGGCCGGCCGGTGCGCCGGAGGCGGCCTGCATGGCCGCGGCGAGCGTGGAGGCCGCGTCGGTCGGGTCGGTCAGGATGAGGTCCGGGCCGTATTCGGTGACCGCGACCTCGGCCGGGCGGGCGAGCTCGTCGACGGCCGACGGGCGGATGCCGATGTCGGTCTCGCCGATCCACAGCCGTGTGGACCACAGCTTCTGCAGGCCGGTGGCCGGTACGGGGGCCAGGCTGGTCGTCATGGGCGGGCTCCCTGCTGGAACGAGACGTTGAAAGCCACGCAGATCCGCAGCTCGCCGCCACTGACGGGGGTTACACGGTGCTGCACCCACGACGGGAAGGCGATCAGCAGACCTGGTCGAGGCTGGATGCGCAGTACCGGGTCTTCGGTCTGGGCGTGGCGGGCGAGCATCGCCTGGCGGGAGTCGAACAGCTCGATGGCTCCACCGTGTTCGGGCTCTGCGGATGCCTGGACGTAGAACACGCCGGACCACGCGCAGTCGTGGTGGGAGTGCAGTTCGTGCGAGCCGCCTGGCCGGTATACGACCGCCCAGGCGTGTGCTTCCAGCGACTCGGCGCGACGGGCCGGCTCGGCGGCCACCGTTTCGATCATTGCGGAGATCCGCGCGGTCAGCGCGTCGGTGTGCGGGGTGCCCCATCGCAGCAGGTCCGCGGCGGACTTGCGGCCGTGCACGATGCCGAGCGAGCGGGCGTTGTCGTGCTTCTCGCGTTCGAGGATGGCGGCGGCCAGGCCGTCGGTCAGGTCGCCGTCGGCGACGTGGTCGACGTACACCTCGGTCGCCCAGTTTTCGAGGACGCTTCCTCTCATGCGGCCCATGCGGCTGACCTCGCTTTCGGTGGGGTGGCGTGCCGGGTGGCCAGAGATTCGAACTCGTCGACCGCAGCGGCGATGAAGCGCGTCCCGCGTGCCCAGAAGTCGGCCCTGCTCAGGTCTGCGCCCAGTTGCGCGGCCAGCGCGGTGGGGCTTGCCGTGCCGGTGTTGGCCAGCAGCCGTTCCAGCGCGCCGGGCGGCGCGGAGGGCAGCAGTCCCAGGGCGAGCAGGAGGCCGCAGTAGTAGGGCCAGGAGTTGAACCGGGACGTGTACAGGTGCGAGTGAGAGATCCAGATGTGGGCGGGCAGCGTGTCCGGGTCGACGGCTGGGCCGTAGACGGCCTGCTGGGCGGTCAGGGTGATCTCGTCGAGGTCCGTGATGGTCAGCGGCCGGTCGTGGCGGCGCAGCGTTGCCTCGCGCTCGAACAGGAAGCGGGCGTACCCTCCGACGCAGGTCTGATAGACCCCGATCAGCCACGCGTGCAGCAGGTGCATCCGCCGTGAGCCGGTGGCCGGAGCGCCGCTCAGCAGCAGGTGCTCGGCGTACATGCTGGCCGCTTCCCGCAGGAGAAGGGGAGAGGTGCGCTGCAGATCATCCAGGCCGCGCTGGCACTGGTGGTGGTAGGCGTGGCCGAACTCGTGGGCGAGGCTGTAGACGCTGTCGGCGGTCCCGTCGAAGTTGACCATGATCCTCGACTCTGCGTCGCCCATGGGTAGGCACAGCGCGGTGCCGCGTTTGCCGGGCCGGGGCGCGGCGTCGACCCACCGCTGGCGGGCCGCGGCACGGGCAAGGCGGGCAAGCTGCGGCGCCGTCTTCGTGAACGCGCCGGCTACCAGGTCGACCGCCTCCAGCCAGGCCATGCATCCTTCGTTTGGCAAAGGCGCGGCGATGTCCTGCCAGGCAAGAGACTCTGCGCCCAGCAGCTGTGCCTTGGTGCGGGCGAACCGGTCCAGGTGAGGCAGGAGGTCGGTGATCGCGCGGTTCGCGATGGTCAGGATGGCGGGCTCGATGCCCTCCTGGGCCAGGCGCTGATCCAGCAGATCAGGCCAGCCCTTCATGGCGGCCACGGTCGATTCGTGGCCGAGCAGCGCGTTGAGCGCCGCGGCTGCCGGAACGGCCATGGAGGACCATGCCCGGCCGAGCGCGTCGGCGGCGGCCGACCGGCGCGGTGGCAGCGGCGAGTTCAGGTCGGCCCTGATCGCGGCGGCGGGCCGGAGCTCGCCTTCGTATGCGACCGCGGCGGTGGCGGCCATCTGTTCGTAGAGACGCTGCCACGCGCTGTGCCCGGTGGGAGCCAGCTCAGACAGCAGCAGTTCCTGCCCGTCGGGCAGCGAGTGCGCGACGGCGCTTTGGCACTGGCGCAGCCAGTGGGCGTGTTCTGCGGCGACCGTGCTGGCGGCGGTGAGCCTGTCCACAGGAAGCCGCGCTGCCCAGGCACGCAGCCGCGCGGTCAGCGCCGCAAGGGGAGCGGTGCGGTGCTGGGCGAGCTGGTAGGAGGTGGAGGCCTCGGCGTCGGTGCCGTCTGCCCAGCAGCGGCCCGCGTGGTACAGCAGCAGCACCCGTTCCAGTTCCAGAGCCTTCGCCGTGCGGCTCAGGACTTCGTCGAACACGGCCGTCGGCGGTTCGCCTTCCAGCGCGGGCCCGGCCTTGATCTGGTGTCGTTCGTACAGGTCGCTCAGCAGCGCGATGTCGTCGGTGAGCTGCTGCATCAGCTGCTGGCTGCCTCCGTAGGAGGTCAGCGCCGAGTCGAGGTTCCAGACCGGCAGCGCGCTCACTGTGGCCGTCCGTAGACCGAGACGTGCCGGACGCTATCGGCGGAGTACGCGCCGCGGGCGTACCCGTTGAAGCGTTCGATCAGAGTCAGGCCGGCCAGCCTGGCCATGAGGTCCATCTCCGAAGGCCAGATGTATCGGGTCTCGACCGGCAGGACCTTGACCCGCTGGTCGGCGGCCAGGCGGATTTCGCGGAATGTGAGTCGCTGGGTCGCCGGGTCGTGGATGGTGGCTGACAGGTCGACGAGGTCTTCGCCCAGGGCGCGTAGCGCGAGGTTCTGGCGGTGGGTCACGGCCCCCTGGCGATGCGGGGCGAACGCCTCCAGCACGATCCGTCCCTGCGGTGCCAGCACGCGGGCCATGCCCGCGAAGCAGTCCAGCTGTCGTTGCTGGGTCAGCAGAGAGAACATGGTGCTGTTGGTCGCGTAGATGAGCGCGAACGGGCCGATGTCGGGAATCGCGGCCATGTCGCCGACCTGCACGGTGACCGGCAGGTCGCCGCGGCTCTGTTCGATCTGCTCGGCCATCTGCGGCGAGATCTCCAGTCCGGTCACCGTGGCACCGCGTCGGGCGAGTTCCATCGCGACCAGGCCGACGCCGGGGCCGAGTTCGAGGGCCGGCCCGGTGGCCGCGAACGGGGCCAGGAAGTCGGCGGCGGTCTGCGGGTCCTTCACGCCGTAGGTGGTGACGTCTTCGCCCGCCCAGCGGTCCCATATGGCGGCCTGTTCTGTCGCCTCGGACACTGCTCCTCCATGGTGTGTGCGATTGGTCGGGGGCAGATGCGCCCGCCGTGCGGGCACGACGGGCGCATCTGGTTGTGCTGCGGCTGTCAGGCCTGGATCGTGTCCGCCGGGTCCTTGTAGACCTTGCGGGCGGTGAGGCGACCCACGACCGTCTCGGTGCCGGTGAGGATCTCGATCTGTCCGTCGTCGCCCTTCACGGGCCGCTGGAGGCGCACGATGACCTCGGCGCTGAGGGCCATGTCGTCCTGCACCGCGGCCTCGTGCCGCTGCGCGGCCGCGACCAGGCCCTTGCCGACCAGGTCCATGAAGTGGCCGACGTCGCCGTCGTCGAGCTTGATGCCGGCGAGCTTGTCCTGCTCGGCGGCGGTGGTGAACCGGGTCAGGTCTCCCACGGTTGTGCTCCTTCCTGGAGTTTCCGGATGGGACGGCAAGGCCGGTGTCGGCCTCGCCTTACCGCAACTGCCTGGCCAGAACCAGCTGCGGAGCTTGCCGGACCGGCTGGTGCCGGTCCTGGTATAGGTGATGCCGCCGGGCCGGGCAGAGCCTCCAGCCGGGCGATGATCGAAGCGAACGGCGCTGACCAATCGATGGTCGTCGCAGTGCCGGTGACGGCGAAATGCCATCCCAGCGACCGGATGGTGCCTCGTCGGTGCCATGCGCAAGGCCGCCAGCAAAAAGGTGCCGCCGCCTGGCCGGGCAGAGCCTCCAGCCAGACGGCAGGTCTTGGGCGCGGGGACGGCCGGTCAGACAGCCCCGCCCGAGTGCGCGGGCACCTCGTCGCGCCACCGGCGCATGGCCTCCAGCAGCACGCACAGGTCGAGCTCGGACGGACACAAGTCGACGACGCGCCCGTCAGGCAACCGCTTCTGGATCGTGGACCGATACGCGGTGCGGCTGCCGGAGGGAACGGTGCGGCGGGGGACCGCCACGACGGAAGCGCGTCCGCGATGAGGGTGAGCGGGAAGCGCGCCGGCGCGAACCGCCAGCCCGCACTTCGGCCACGACAGCACGTCGCCGAGTTCTGGCATCTGACGGGGGTCTGTGAGGAATGCGGCCCGCTGGTCTGACCGCAACGTGTGCTTGCCCATGTCGCCTCGCTCCTCCGGATCAGCCGGAGCGCGGGCACCCGTTCCGCAACGGGGGAACGGTGTCGGGCGCCCGCGCGCCGTCTCACCGCGCGGGCTGGCCCAGGTGCGACAAAAGCCTCCACGCGGCAAGTTCGAGAAGTTCGTGCACGAACTTGTGATATTGACGGTAGCCCATGGACGCGCATGGCACAAGGAAAGTTCGTGCACGAAATCCGACCGCGTACCGTGCACGCAGGAGGAGATCGCCAATGGCCAAACAGCCGCCCGCATACCTGCGTGTAGCAGCTCATCTTCGCGACCAGATCCGCACCGGACGCCTCACCGCCGGGACCGCCCTGCCCACCGAGGCGCAGCTGGTGGCCGAATACGGCGTTTCGATCACCGTCGTGAAAGGCGCGATCGGGGCTCTCAAGTGGGAGGGCCTGGTGGAGGGGCGTCGCGGCTCCGGGGTGTACGTGCGCAGTTCGCACCCGCTGGCCCAGTACACAGTCGACCGGCGAAACGTGCGCGAGGGACACCCCTTGCCTGACGTCGGCGGACAGTGGGACGTCGCCAGCCAGGACGCGGAGGCAGAGGCCGAAATCGCGGGCCGGTTGCAGATCGACCTTGGATCTTCGGTGACCTGCACGACCTACCGCCTGTCGGAGGAAGGGCGGACGGTCCGGCTCGTGAAGTCGTGGGAGCCGATGCGCCTGGCCGACGGCACGCTTATCGAGTGGCCCGGCCGCGGGCCGCGCCCCGACATCATCGGCCGCCTGGACACGATCGGCCTGGCCGTGGCCACCATCGAGGAGCGTGTCACCACCCGCGCGGCCCGCCCCGACGAGCTGACAGCGCTGAACCTGTCCGGCCATCGGCACTACGTCCTGGCGGTGGCCCGCACGCACTTCCTGGACAGTGGTCGTCCTATCGAGACCGCAGACGTCGTGCTGCCCGGCGAACTCTGTGAGATCGTGAACACCTTCAACGTCGGCTGAACGCGCTCCCTCGACGACCCTGCCGTTGCGGCGCACGCGGCGGGAGCCACTGGCCGCGCTCATCGCGACACTCATGGTTACAGCGAACCGCGACCAGCCGCATGAGTGAAGATATTGACCGTACTCTCGGCGTACTCTCCTTGTCGCCTGGAGCAGGCAGCCACTCAGGAGGTCGCGATGAGCGCGGCACGTCAACAGCATCCGTTGGCTTATGTGATGCAGCACCACGGGTGGAGCCACCGGGACTTGGCGGAGCTGCTCCACGTCGAGGCGGCCGCCGAGCGGATCAACATGGCCGCCTCGAAGGGCAAGGTCTGGAAGTGGATGAACGGCGTCCGGCCGGACCGGGTGACGCAGCTGCTGCTGGCCCGCAAGCTAGGTGTTGATCCGGCCGAGGTGGACCGCCGCCCGTGGCCGGAGTGGCTGCCCGCATACCATGGCATCCGAACAGAACTCTCGTCTGATCACAACGGCGTACTGCGGGCCATGGCGGAGGCGGGTGATGGTGTGGACGTCGACCGGCGCGGATTCCTGATCCTGACTGGTGCCCAGCTCGTGGCCTTCGCGGGCGCGGATGTGATGGCCGACGTCCCGATGACCGGCGAGCTGGGCCCGACGGTCGACGGAGAGCTGCTGACCGACATCGAGGACGGGGTGCCCCGTCTTCGCCGTATGGAGGCCAAACTCGGCGGCGCCCATGTTCAGCATCTGGTCGACGGCGAGCTGCGGACGGTGATCGGGCTGCTGCGCGGTGCGCGGTACACGACCTCGGAGGGCCGCCGCCTGCACCGCACGGTGGCTGAGCTGGCCAGGGTGGCCGGCTGGGCCGCATTCGATGGCCAGCGGCACGCCGCCGCACAGCGCTACTGGGCCCTCGGCCTGTTCTCTGCTCGGGCCGCGGGCGACCGGTTGATCGCCGCCAACATCCTGAAGTCAATGAGTCTGCAGTGCCTGGACTTCGGGCACACCGTGGAGGCGTTGCAGATAGCCGAGGCGACGGCTTCGGGGCTTCGCTCAGCCTCACCGCGTGTCTCGACCATGTTCACGCTGCGCCGGGCGCGAGCGCTGGCGGCGCAGGGCGACCGGAACGCGTGCGTCCGGCTCATCGCGGCCACCGACGCCGACACCGCCGTGTCGTATGATGGTGATCCGGATTGGATCGCCTACTTCGATGCCGCGGAATATTGCGCCCAGGTCGGGTCCTGCTACCTGGAGCTCGGCGACGCGGTGACCGCTGACCGCTGGCTGGACGACGCGCTGGCCGCCATGCCCGCGACCAAGACCCGCGACACGATCACCTACCTGCTGCGCCGGGCATCCGTTCACGCGCTCACCGGCGACGTGCCGGCCGCCACCGCCTTCGCCCAGCAGGCCCTGCCGATGATGGGCAATGCGCCGAGCGCCCGCAACGACATGCGCCTGGGCGAGCTGCGCGACCTCCTCGGCTCCCGCGGAGCTGCGGGACGCTCCGCTGCCGCCCAGCTGGAGCCGGCATGACCGGCACGGGGCGCGTCGCGCTGGTGACCGGGGCCAACCGAGGGCTCGGCTATGCGCTGTGCCAGCAACTGTCGGCCCTAGGAATGGACGTCTTCCTCAGCGGCCGCGATCCGGAGCTGGTCGAGCAGGCCACGACCAACCTGCGTTCCGCCGGATGCGGCGTGCATGGCCTGGTCGCCGACGTGACCGACTCCGGCTCGGTGGACGCCGCGGTGGCCGAGGTCGTCGCGCAACGCGGCCGGATCGACGTACTGATCAACAACGCAGGCGTCGTCGGCGACGCCGGGCAGCGGGCCGCGCATCCGGACTTCGACCGCGTGCAGCGGATCATGGACACGAACCTGATGGGGGCTTGGCGCTGCATCAGCGCTGTCACTCCGCACATGCTGGCCGCTGGCTACGGGCGCATCGTCAACGTGAGTTCCCACCTCGCCTCCTCGACCACACCAGGCGCGTACGGCGGAGTGTCGTACCGCGTGTCGAAGGCCGCCCTCAACGCCTTGACCAGAGTCCTCGCCGCCGAGCTGGCGGGGTCCGGCGTGCTGGTCAACGCCGCATCACCGGGCAAGGTCAACACGAGGATCGCGCTGGCCGGCGCCCAGACCGTGGAACCCGACCAGGCTGCGGCGGACCTGCTGTGGCTGGCGACGCTGCCTGAGGACGGACCGACCGGCGGGTTCTGGCACGGACGCGACCCTTTGCCCTGGTAGCCGCCCTGGCAGTCCGCGCGAGCTACCGTGGATCTTTATGGTCGGGTGAGCGGGGGAGAGGGGTGCGCCCACCGGTCGAACCGATGCAGGCTGAGCCGGTCGCGCACATGCCCGCGCCCGGCAGCTGCGTCGGCGGGTGCTGCTATGAGATCAAGTGGGACGGGTACCGCTGCCTTCTCTTTGGCTCCAGCCCGCCGTACCTGCAGTCCCGCGCGCTCAAGCCGCTGGGGCATTACTTCCCCGACATCGCCACGGCCGCACAGGGTGTCCTCCCGCCGGGTGCGGTCGTCGACGGCGAGCTGGTGATCTGGGACGCTGGCGGGGGCAAGACCTCGTTCGCGCTGCTGCACCGGCGGCTGACCGCCGGACGGGCGATCACCGCCGAGGTGCTCGCCCACCCTGCCGTGCTGGTGCTGTTCGACCTGCTGCATGACGGGCAGGCCGAGCTGTTGCGGAACCCGCTGTGGCAGCGGCGGGCACGGCTGGAGCAGCTGCTGGCCGGCGCCCCGCCGCAGTTGCAGCTGTGCCCGCAGACCTGCGACCCTGACGAAGCCCGGACCTGGCTGCGCCATGCCACCGCCACCGGTGCCGAGGGCCTGGTCATCAAGGGCCGGGGCTCCGTCTACGAGCCGGGCAGGCGCGGCTGGCGGAAGCTGCGGGTGACCTCGACCGCGGAGGCGATCGTCGGCGGTGTCACCGGCTCGGCGGGGCATCCGGCCACTCTGCTGCTGGGCCGGCTGGACCGCCACGGAAATCTGCGCTACGTGGGCCGGACCCGGCCGTTGACCGGCCCACAGCGGCGCGAGGTCGGCGCGCTGCTGGGCCTCGTGGCCGAACTCGCCGACGCCGGTGTTCACCCGTGGCCCGACCGGCTGCCCGCGGCATGGACCGGCCAGTTCAACGTGACGGAGCCTCTGCCGTACCGGCAGGTGCCCCCGCTGCTGGTGGTGGAGGTGGAGCACGACACCGCCTGGGAGTTCGGGCGCTGGCGGCATCCCCCGAAACTGCAGCGCTCCCGCCCGGATCTGGCGCCTGGCGATGTGCAGCCGCACTGCTGGACCTGAGCCCCACCCTGCCGAGGTAATCGGTTGTCGGCAGAGACGCCGAGCCGGACCATGGTCGCCTGTGAGCATCGACGAAGCGACCGCCCCAGCGGACGACGTTCTGGACCGACTGCGCCAGACCGACACCCGCACCCTGCACTTCCTGCCCGGCGCGTTCGGCGTCGGCTTCCGATTTACCGACGAAGCAGCGGCAAGCTACCAGCAGGAATCCGTCGCGGCCGTCACCTTGGCCCATGACGTCGCCGAGGGCACCCGGGCCCGCTTCGACATGCTGCGCACCGTGTGGCCCTACGGAGTGCTCTGCTACGAGATCTTCACGCTCGTCGGCGAGCACGCGCTGCTCGTCATCGAGCAGGCACTGCGCGACCGGTTCATGCAGCTCACCGGCGGCCAGCTCGTCTTCGTGAAGAACGGCGTGGAGCGGCGCGTGTCCGCCACCACCTACGAAGACGTCGCCAAGGCCGCGCGCAAGCCGGGCAAACTACGCGTGTCCTCCGGCAGGGAGATCGCGTTCAACGGAATGCTCGACGGCCTACGAAGCTGGGCACGCGCCGAAGGGCTGCTGCTCGGGCAGCTCAACCTGCGGATCGAGACAGCGCTTACCAACCTGCGCAACTGGGTCGCCCACCCCAACGGTCACCAGCTGGAAGGGCCCAGCAGCGCCATGGGCACCCTGCGAGACGTAGCTGAGATCATCAACCAGTTGTGGGGACACCGCACACCCGGCGGCCGTCTCTACCCCGAGCCGGCCACACGGCAGATCATGGCGATCTCGTGGGATCCCGCGAGCGGTGACCAGTTCACCGAACCCGCCGAGCACCTGCTCGCAGACGATGACGCATCAGGATTGCGGTACCTGATCGTGCGTGGCGTCGATGAGCCCGATCACCCCGGTAATCTAGGGCTGTTCGGGTTCGACGCGCTTCATGAGGCCACTAGGTACCCCGCGCAGTGGCTGTGGGGGCCCGGCGATCGGGCTAGCGCCGCGGACTGGCTTCGGCAGCAGCAGCCCCAACCCGACCAGGTCGACCACTTCGACCACCTCTACCTGCTCCGCCACCACGGCGGTCGCCTGTACCGGCCGATGCGCCACGACGTCGCCGCGTCGCTGACCGACCAGGAGCGCGAGGGCACTTGGTTCGCGGTTCGGGCCGATGACCCGTCGCGGGCTCTCCTGCATGTCCGTGGCCTGCTGACAGCCGAGTCCTGCGGCGAGCAGGAGCGGTGCGACACGTGCTCAGCCATGCACCTGGCCAGCGGCTCTTTCGCGGATGTATTGGCGGCGCTGCCGCCGGTCCTGGCGACGCCTGGCCGTGACGCCGCGTCACCGTCGGCACCGCCTCGCTGGCTGGAGATCGCCGTCGCCTGACCGCCCGGCCCGATCAGCGCGGAATTCCTTGGAATATTCCCGCTTGGGGAACCAGCGCCGATGCCGCCCTGCCACGCCTGGCACCGCAGGGCGTCAGTCGGTGTCCTCCGCGCTTCCCATACGCAGGTTGAACCGCTGCTGAGCGAAGCGTCGCCAGTCGACACGGATCTCGAACACCGCGTGCTCTGGAACTGTCTCGGGATCGCGGCTGGTGGTGAAGTCGCCCTCGGCCAGCAGCACGCCCACGCCCGCACGCGTGGTCTCCACGTCCACGCCCAGCTGGCGGCTGAGCCGTTGCAAGCTGGTGGTCAGAGCTGTCGGCCGATCCGCCTCATCCGGGCGGAACTGCCGGATGATGTTCTGCGCGGTGGGCTCGTACAGCTGCAGCCAGCGGATCTTGCCTTCCTGCGCGCGTCGTTCCTCGGACAGCGGCAGCACTTCTTCGGGCAGCGGAGCGTCGGGGTTCAGGTCGTACCGCGGCTGTCCGCCGTCATCGTCGACCACGACAAGGCGTGCGGCCACCATGAAGGCGAGCAGATCGTCCATCGTGTCCACGTGCGCGGCGCCGAGCGCTGCGGCGTAGGTAGCCATGTCGGCGATGTCCTCCGCGCGCCGCTGCTCGTCTTCGGCGTTGGCCTGCGCTGCCGTCTCGGGTTCGCGTCCCCAGTCCTTGGCCAGGTCGGCCAGCTCCTCATCGGTGTATGGATCCAGCTGCTCCCACGCCGAGTCGGCCATGCCGTCGGGCACCTGGGCGAGCAGCACGTCGTGCAGCTCATCGTGTGTCATCGGCTGATGCGACAGGAAGCCGGCGATCAGGATGGCTCGGCCCGGCAGAAACCTGTTCCAGCCGGTGGCCATGAACGCGCGGGCGAACGCAGCCGTCCTGACATGCTCAGCGGGCACCTCGTCGGGAAAGTGGAGAGCCATGGCGGAAGACTATTTGGGTGATCGGGCCGGACAGCCCCGACGCGCCGCGGCTGTGCCATGCGGCATCGACGAGGCAGTACGGCTGCCTTGCCGGACGGCGGCGGTTCATGCGGCGGCGCCGACGTGTCTTGCGCCCCATCTGCTCGGTTGCGGAGCTGTCGGCGCTGTGCCCTAGTCTTCGCTGGTGGCTGACCGCGTGCGTGCTGTGGACCTGGTCGACGCGATCGCCGAGACGCTTTCACAGGTGAAGTCCTACGAGCTGCCGGGGGTGGGCGAGCGGTTCGGGCTCGCCACCGGCGACGGCGACGAGGCCTTCGCCAGCAAGAAGTGGTATGTCCGCAGGCGGATCCACGAGTGGGACCTGCACCGGCTCGTCAGCCTCGCTGTGCGGGTCCTAGAGGAGTTCCGCTCCGAGCACCTGCAGGAACTCGTGCAGCGCGCCGGTGCACGCGGCGTCGACGGCGACTTCAAGAACCTCATCTTCGCCGCCAAGGGCCCCAAACCTGAACTGGTGCTGCGCGACGCTGTCAGCAACACGGTGGAGATCGTCAAGCACGCCGAGAACTGCCTGATCTACAACCGCGTGTTGCCGCCGGACGGACTCAGTTGGGCGGCGCTGGTGCGCTGGTGGTGCGAGGACGTCCAGGGGCACCCGGCCGACGACCTGGTCCATCCGGCACGGCTGCTGTACCAGCGCCTCTTCGATTCGCTGGATCCGAAGTCGCCGCCTGAGCGGCTGTTTTTCCAGCAGTATTGCGCTCTCTACGGCCAGCACCCGATGGATCGGGTGCCCGCGCTGATCCCGCAGGTCTACCTGCACTTCGATCCGCTCACCAAGCGCCAGAGGCCCGGACCACGCCCGCTGGTCCGCCAGCGGATGGACTTCCTGCTGCTGCTTCAACACGGCCAGCGCGTCGTGATCGAGATCGACGGGCGGCAGCACTACAGCACCGACGACGGCCGTGCCGACGTGCGGCGCTACGCCGAGATGGTCGCCGAGGACCGCCGGCTGCGGCTGGCCGGATACGAGGTTTTCCGGTTCGGCGGGCATGAGCTGACCGGAGATGAGGCAGCAGCCCGCCAGCTGGTACAGGCGTTCATCGCGGAGCTGTTTGAGCGCTACGGCGTACTTTCTTAGCGGCGACCAGGCCGCCGGCGGCATTCGGCAGATGGTCCCACGACTCCGGAGCCGGACCGAGAGTGGCCTGGGCAGTCTTGATGATGGTCCACCCGATCAGGCTGCTGCCGCCTCCGCCGAGGGCCACAGCGATGAGCGACGGTACCTGCTGCCCGAGGACGAGCACGCCCTGCGTTGCGCTCCACTTCGTGACGAATTCCGGCCCAAGCAGGCTGTTTGCCTTATGGACCGCCGACATCGGAATCGACTTCACAATCTCCTTGCCCCAGTGCGGGGCCGTCCGGCCGACGACCTGCTTCAGGACCTTGGTCGCGACGACGTTGCCCGTGAGGACTGAGGTCAACAGAAGATTGCGTCGCTCCAGGTCTTCGACATGCAGCCCATGGACCTCGGCCACCGAAAGCGTGTACAGGACGGAGGCTTCCAGGAAGGTGAGTCGCTGGAGGATGACAGCCGGCGCTCGGACCACACCACTCGGTGCGGCGGCCGCCGCACCGGTTCCGGCCCCGATCGCCGCGACGCCGATCAGGTAGAACTTGTTCATGTAGGCGACAAGCTCGGCAGGAGTCTTGCCAGGATGCACCCGTCGCAGACGTGCGACGTTCGCCGCCGCGAACGGCTGCTGCTTCATGAGCGCTATGCCCAGTCCGGCCGTGACAACCTCTTCGAGGCCGCCCTTGTCCAATTCCGCCATGGTGCAAGTGTGACTGAGCATTTGCCGTTAGACGTAGGGTGGTCGATGCGTCCGGTGAACCGCAGGGTGCAACGTTGCGGACACCGTGCCCGTACTGCTGATGAGTTCGTCACGCAGGCGGGGCGTCTTGCAGCAGAACCCCGAACCCGGTCGTCGACCAGCGGATCGCCTCGATGAGCAGGATGTGACGGCGGATGTCCTCGGGATGGTCGTAGCCCACGGTGAGCGTGATGGAATCCACCGGACGCTGACCGGGCAGGTCTGCCAGGCACTGCGGGCAGCTCGCCTCAGGCGTGTAGACGTCCATGTCGCTGGTGATCGTGGTCCCACTGCAGGGGTGCATGGACCGGTCGACGAGGGTGTCCAGACACGCGGGCCTGGACGGGCGGTACTCGAACGACAGGCCCATGTCCTCCCAGCCGTCGCGCCTGCTCAGGAAGCCTATGACTCGGCTGCCGGCCGTGCTCCAGCTGAAGTCGTCGAGAGGGCCCGAAGGCGCGTTGACCTCCCGCATTCTGATCACCACCTGCTGTCGTCGGTGCCGACCGGCCCCGGCAGGCTGGCTGTATGCCCTACGGACAAGCTACAAGAACCACGGTCCGAGCTTGGCTCCGACAGCCTCCATGAACGGCACCGGATCCGTGCTGTTCGCGTTGGTCGCCGCGCCGCCGGCGGGGACGTTCAGGTGGACCTGGAAGTGCAGGTGCGGGCCTGATGAGCGGCCCGACGATCCGACGAAGCCCAAGACCGTCCCGGCCGCGACCTGTTCGCCGACGGCGACCTGGGGCCGCTGGACCATATGGCAGTAGCGGGTGACGACGCTGGTCACACGTACGCCCGCGTAGACGAACGCAACCGCGTGGCGTACGTCGACGTACCAGCCGCAGCCGGTCTGGTCCAGGCTGCCATCGCGGTCACAGGTGCCGGTGCTCGAGTTGCACTTCACCCGTACCACGACCCCGGCCGACGCCGCGCGGATCGGGGTGTGCCGTGCCGCCCCGAGATCGACTCCCGCATGCAGCCTGCCACCGCGCTGGCCGTACGGGCTGCCGATCTTTGCGCGTACCGGCTGGACCCATCCGTTCGGGCCGACCTGGACCGGATCGATGTCGGCGGTGCCGCAGGGGGCCAGCGGCGGGCCGCCGCCGATGTCCTCGATGGCGCCGACACCCAGGATGGCGGCCACGAGTTGCTCGGCCGACTCCTCCCACTTCTGGTATGCCTCGGGAAAGGCCGAGCGCTGGACTGCCTGGGCGGCGTCGGTCAGGCGCATCGTCTGCCAGTTGGGCACCTTGGCCAGCGCGGTGTAGAACTTCCCCGCCGAGATCGCTGGTGCCATGAGGTCGGCGACCTCGCCCCATGCGCCTTGTCCGTCGGGCGGGCTCGGGCGTTGCTGGAACAGGCCGACGGAGTCGTGGTCGTGGCCGACCCCGTCGTGCGGGTACTCCAGCGACCGGGGGACGCCGGTGTTAGCGAGGTTGCGCAGGCCGCTTTCCTGCATGGCGGTGGCGACCGCGATGACCAGGCCGCGGGCGGGCAGCCCTCGGTGTCCGCCGACCACGACGATGGTCGCCGCGTGCTGGCGTGCGGTCTGGCTCCAGTCACCCCCGCCGGTGCTCGGGGCAGTCAAGGGCTTGGGCGCGCATGAGGCTTCGGCGACCGACATGCTCATCAGCGGCAGCACGATCGTGACGCCGCAGGCGAGCAGCATCACGGCCACGAGCGCTCCCAGCGCGGTGTTGGGCCGCTTCACGATGCCCTCCGGACGAAGTCGACGCCGGAGACCAGCCAGTGGCCGTCGGTGGCGGCCATGGTGAGGACGAGGCTGCCTGCGTCGGTGTCCACGCGCATCCGCAGACCCTCTTCAGCCGACCCGTCCACCTTGGTGGGGGGTCCCGTGACCGCCGAGGCGGGCACGTTGGCCGGGTCTGCGGTGGCCAGGGCTTGTGCCAGGCCGGGTTCACACCACGCTTGCAGCCGCTGAAGCCAGGTCACCGGGTCGCGGTCGGCGACCCAGTCCGCGGCGAATCCGGCAGCCACGGCGGCGGCGGAGCCCTCGGCGGGCGCGGCTGGTGGTCGGCCGCCGTGGTCATGACCGGGCTGCTCAGCCGTGATGACAGGAGTCACCGGTGTCGCCGAGGGCGGGGGCGTTGCGTTGCCCGATGGTGCGGCGCTGGTTGCCGAGCAGCCTGCCATAAGCAGAGCGAGCACGGCCGAAGCCCGCAAACGCTTGTGCGCCAAAACGAATCCTCCCCATCGTGTCTGGCCCGTGCAGGTGGGCCTGCGCGCCTTGCTGTCACGTGCGCCCAGCCTTCTGGGTAATACGTCGCGACGTTATCTCTGTTAGCGTCATGACGTAAAGATTGTTCTAGTGGGAGGGTTCGAATGCAGCAGTGGAACTCCGCGTCCACCCGGCGGCTGGGTGGGCACTACCTGGGCATCGCCCGCAGCACGCCGCCCGCGCCGTCGTTGGCGGGCCCGCTGTGGCCGGTGCAGTGGCTGGGCTGCCATGGCGGCGCCGGGGTCACCACCCTGTCGAGACTCACGGGAGTGGGCCACGACGCGGGCCGCGACTGGCCGAGCCCCGCCAGCGAGCAGGTGCCGGTCGTTCTGGTTTGCCGCGCCTCGGGCTCCGGCACCGCCGCGGCCGCCACCGCGATCGAGCAGAGCCGCACGTCCGCTCTGGCGCACGTCCGCCTGCTCGGGCTGGTCATCGTGGCGGCCAGCCCCAAGCCCGTCTCCGCGCATGTCACCGCGCGGCTGTTGCTGATCGCCGGGTGGCTCACCACGCACTGGTGGGTCGGGTGGCAGGAGGCCTACATCAGCGCCGACGATCCGCGCACGGTCGGGCCGAGTCCGCAGATCCAGGCGCTGCGCGCGGGCCTGGTCGAGTTGATGCAGGGGAGCGTCGCATGAGTCTGCTGCCAACGATCCTGGAACACCTCCAGTCGGTGCTGGCCGACCCGACCCCGGCGGCGCCCGTGCCCGACCCCGGTGGCGGCCAGATGCCTCCCGGCGACGTGGGGGAGAAGGTCCTGCTGATCCTCAAGTGGGTCGCGGGTCTTGCCACCGCGGCGTGTGTTGGCGGGATTCTCTACACGGGCGGGCGCATGGCCATCGCCCACCGCCGAGGCGACGAGGCGAACATCAGCCAACTCGGGTGGGTGTTGTTCGCCTGTCTCCTGATTGGATCAGCGGCGGCGATCGTCGCCTCCCTCATCTGACGAAGGAGATCCCCTCGTGACCAGTCCTGACTACGCCACGGCCTCGCCCCGCCCGAAGCTGTTCGTGATCGCCGCGATCGGCGGTGTTCTGCTGGCGGTGCTGGCCCTGGTCGTCTTCGTGCTACTGCCCGGCGACGCCGACTCCACCACCACCACGCCAACCGCCACGCCCGCCGCCAGCACGCCGCCGGCCCCCGGCTCGCCGGCTCCGTCTGCCGCACCGACCGGGCAGTCGCCTGTGCCCACTGCCGCTCCGGCGGGGGTCGCCTGGCAGCTCGTCGGCCAGGTCGCCGTCCCCGTCTCCTCGACCGACGGGCCGAGCCGCAGCGACGCCGACCACGCGTCCGGATTCGCCCACACCCCGGTCGGCGCGCTGATCGCCGCCGCCCAGATCAGCACCCGCGCCGGGTACTCGGCCGGCGCTAAGTCGTGGGAGGCCGCGCTGCAGAACCAGTTTGTGGCCTCCGCCGACCGCGACCGGCTGCTGTCGCTGCTGCGCGACGCCAAGGCACAGGGCCAGCAGCCCGCCTCAGCTGGTTCGCTGTCGCAGGTGAGCGGTTTCCGCTACATCTCCTACACCGCCGAGGTGGCCACCATCGGCCTGGTCCGCCGGTCGCCGTCCGGGGCGCACGCGATCACCACGCTGACCCTGCGCTGGGACGGCGGTGACTGGAAGGTCGTCGCACCTCCGGCCGGTCACTGGCCTGCCGTCACCACGCCGCTGACCGACATGACCGGTGTCGTCGCCTGGGGAGCGAGCTGATGGACTGCACACCGCTGCTCGACCCCACGTGCATTCCCTCGATGATCGCGACCAGCGCGGCCACGTCGATGCTGACCGCCCTGGCAGAGGGCATGGGGTCATTCATCGTCGAGCTGCTCAAGATGTTCCTGACCGGATGGCTGCGCGTCCCCTCTCCCCAGGTCGCCGATGACCTCAGCTCGGCGCTCAACGGGCAGAGCAGCGGCGCTGTCGCGCAGCTGCGGGCCAGCACCGGCTGGATCGTGGCCGCGCTGGCAGTCGGGTCGCTGCTGGTCGGCGCGGCGCGCATCGCGATGAACCGCAGCGGCCAGGCCGCTGCCGAACTCGGCCGGGGCATGTTGCAGTTGGTCGTCCTATCGGGCTTGGGCGTGCCGATCGTGCTGCTCGTGACACAGATCGGCGACGCCTACAGCATCTGGATCATCGACCGGTCCACCGGCGGGAACTTCGAGAGCAGGGCCAACGCGCTGTTCACGATCGGCCCGGCCGCAGGGCCGGGCAACCCGGTGGCCGCACTCGGGCTGGTCGGGACACTGGTGTTCGGATTCGTGCTGGCCTTCACGCTGCTGGTGCAGCTGCTGGTGATGCTCGGGCACACGGTGGGGCTGACGCTGCTGACCGGGCTGCTGCCCGTTCCCGCCGCTGCCGGCATGGTCGGCCGCGGCAGGGAGACCCGTGACAAGTACGTCGCGTGGCTGCTGGCTCTGGCGCTGTACAAACCGACCGCCGCCACCATCTACGGCGCCGGGTTCTGGCTGATCGGCGACGGCCGCTCTCTGCGAGACGTATTCGCCGGAATGATGGCGATCGTCATGGCCATCGTGGCGCTTCCCGCGCTGATGCGTCTGATCAGCCCAGCGGCCGGAACCCTCGCCGACGGGGCTGGTGCGGGGACCATGGCCGGGCTGGCGATGACGACGTCGCTGGCAACCGGCGCGGTTTCCGCTGGCAGCGCCATGCGCTCGATCCAGGGTGGCGGCGGCTCGGGCGCGGCCGGGGACGGCGACGGAGGAGGCGGCGGCAGCGGCGCGACCGGTGCCGCCATGACCACTGCCGCTGCGGGCGCCGGGCCGGCCGGAATGGCTGTCGGCGCCGCTGCCCAGGTCGGGCAAAAGGTTCAGGAGACAGCGGACACGCCACGGCAGGCCATGCAGACCGTGGGGTCCATCGGCGCGGCCAGCGCCACCGGAGCGGGAGGGGATTCCAAGTGACCACGATCCAGCAGCCGGCGGCACCGCAGCAGCGCACCTACGGCAACTGGCGCCGCGGCGAGCGGCCGGGTCTGTTCGGGCTGGGGCCGGTCGGCACCGGGTTGGCGTTCGCCGTCATGGTGTGCGCGACCGGGACTCTGGTCGTGTCGCAGTGGCTGGCCCTGGCCATCGCCGTCGGCGGCATGGTCATGCTGCTGCCGCTCGCGGTCCGGTTCCACGGGCGGACGGGCGCGCAGATCATCGCCGGGCATGTCGTCTGGCAGCTCGGCCGGGCCCGGCGCCGCCACGTCTATCTGACCGGAATGGCCTCGCCGGTGAGTCTTTCCCACCGCCTGCCCGGGATCCTGGCCCGCTCGCTGCTGTTCGAGGTCGAGACCGGCCTGCGGGAACCGCTGGGCGTCGTGGTGATCCCGCAGAGCCGCCACTACACCGTCGCGCTGCGCTGCCAGACCGAAGGCATGGAGCTGGTCGACCAGCCTGTGCTCGACCAGCGTGTCGGCAGGATGGCGGCCTGGCTGAGCGCCTGCTGCCGGGAGCCGATGCTGGAGCAGGCGCAGATCACGGTCGAGACCACCCCCGACCAGGGTGCGGCGTTGGCCGCCGAGATCGCACAGACCACGGTGCCCAACGCGCCCGCAGCGGCGAAGAAGGTGCTCGCCGACATCATCCGGACCTACCCGGTCGGCGCGGCGCAGGTCGATACCTGGGTGAGCCTGACCTTCAAGCCGCCCACCCGCGGCAGGTGGACCCACGAGGCGGTGTGCGCAGAGATCGCCACCCGGCTGCCGTCTCTGATCGCCGGTCTGCACGGCGCGGGCGCGTCGGTGGTCACCCCGATGGCGGCCGCCGATCTGGCGCTGACCGTGTCGTCCGCCTACGATCCCGTCACCGCCGCCCGCCCTGGGGTCCGGCCCGCGCCCGGCTGGGACGCCGCCGGGCCCGTCGCGGCTCAGGAGAGCTGGGACCGCTACCGCCACGACTCCGGCGTCTCGCGCACCTGGGGCATGGTCGAGGCGCCGCGCGGTTCGGTGTACTCCTCGGCGTTCTCCCGGCTGACCGATCCCGACCCGACGCTGCTGCGCAAACGCGTCGCGATCATCTACCGGCCGTACACCCCGGCGGCGGCCGCCGCGCTGGTGGAGCGCGACCGCCGCGACGCCCTGTTCACCGCGGGCAAGAAGCGCCAGGCGACGGCGCGTGACACCGTCGACATCCTCGCCGCCGAGCAGGCCGCCCACGAGGAGGCCACCGGGGCCGGCGTCACCCGGTTCACGGTTCTGGTCACCGCGACCGTCGCCGACGCCGACATCCTTGACGAAGCCGAGGCCCGGCTGATGGCCCGTGCAGGTGAGGCGCGCCTGACGCTGCGCTGCATGTACCGCTCGCAGGCCGCCGCATTCGCGGCCACCCTGCCCACCGGCGTGGTCCTGCCGGTCCACGCCACGATTCCGTTCTGACCACCGCCCATCGCGGCGCACCATCACGGGGGGAGTGACCACGATGCGCACGGGGGACCACGCACGTGTCAACGACACCAACCACAACGAGCAGTCCGGCCGCCGCAGCGACCCGGCGCCGGGTCGGCTGGGCTTCGCCCGGCCCGGCGGCGGCGGCTTCTCGCTGGTCGACCCGGCCGTTGAGTTCCGCGGCACCACCGTGCAGGTGTGCGGCCTGTGGCCGTTCGGCACCGGCTCGGCCGCCCCTACGGTCGGCGTGCCGATGGGCCGCCACCTGTACACGGGAAACACCATCTGCTTCGATCCGGTCAGTTGGTTCACCCGCACCAATCTGATCAACACGCCGTCGGTGTACATCCTCGGCGAGCCCGGCATGGGCAAAAGCACCTCCGTGCGGCGGATGGTGCTGGGGCTGGCCGCCCGGGGCGTCACCCCGCTGATCCTGGGCGATCTCAAGCCCGACTACGCACAGCTGGTCACGGCTTTGGGCGGGCAGGTCCTGCGGGTGGGGCCAGGCCTGGACCGCATCAACCCGCTGGACACCGGCCCGTGGCGCCAGGCGCTGGCCAGGGTCGGCCGCAAGGCCGCCGACCAGGTCAGGGCGGGGATCGTCGACCGGCGGGTCAACATGGTGACCGCGCTGATGACGCTGATCCGGCGCGGTCCGGTCAGCGCCGACGAGGCCACCGTCATCGCCGCCGCGGTGCGGTACCTGTCCGACCGCGAAGGCGACGTGCAGCCTGTGCTGGCCGACCTGCTGCAGGTGATCCGGGATGCTCCGCCGGAGGTCCGGGCCGTCACGCTGTTCGCGGCCGACGCCGACGGACGTCGGTTCAGCGCCGACACCGAAGGCTTGCAGCGCACGCTGCTGGCGCTTCTGCACGGGCCTCTGGGCGACCTGTTCGACGGGCAGACCACCACCGCCGTCGACCTGGACACCTCGGCGGTGTGCGTGGACATCTCCGGCATCGACGAGACCGACGAGCTGCGTACCGCCGCCACGCTGCTGTCCACGTGGAGCTACGGCTTCGGCCAGGTCAACGCCGCGCACCTGCTCGCCGACCACGGTCTTGCCCCGGCGCGGACGTACTTCGCGGTGATGGACGAGATGTGGCGGGCGCTGCGCGTCGGGCACGGCCTGGTCGACCGGGTGGACGGCCTGACACGGCTGAACAGGCAGAAGGGCACCGGCGTCGCGATGATCACGCATTCGCTGGCCGACCTGGAGGCGCTGCCGACCGAGCACGACCGGGCCAAGGCCCGCGGCTTCGCCGAACGCAGCGCAGTCCTGATGATCGGTCCGTGCTCATCGACGGAACTCGACGCGGTCAATAAAATCCGCAGTCTGTCGCAGGCCGAACGCAGCGAGGTCCTTTCCTGGTCGGCGCCGCCGTCCCTGCTGACCGGCCGCAACCCGACGACCGTCGGTCTGGGCAACTTCCTCGTCAAGATCGGCTCCCGGCCGGGTATCCCCGTGCACCTGGAGCCGACAGCGGTCGAGAAGGAGCTCGGCAACACCAATGCCCGATGGGTGATGGGGGAGGGCACCGTCCGATGAAGGCACACCGCACCGTCGGCGGAGGCGGAGACGAGATCGGCATGGTGCTGGGTGCCGTCGCGGTCGCGGTCCTCGTGCCCGCGCTCATCGTCTGGGTGCCCATCCAAACGGTCGACCCGCCCGGCCACCGGGGCGGCGGCCCGGTGCGAGTCGTCGTCGACCTGATCGCCGGGCGCATCAGCTGGGACTGGGGATGCACTGCGGTGCTGCTCGCCGAACTCGTGGTGCTGGCACTGCTGGCACTGCTGGGCGTGTGGCTGTGGCGCTCTGGCCGCAAGAACCACTCGCGTGTCGACTGGGCCGCACGGCACATGGCCTCGGCCGACGACCTGGCCAAGCTCACGCCGCAGGGGGTGGAGGAGTCGGCGCGACGGCTACGCCCCGCGATGGGCGAGACCCAGGACGCCGACCAGTTCGGCATCCCGATCGGGGTGACCGTGCCCGCCGGGATCGAGCTGCGCCAGACCTGGGAGGACATGGCCTGCGACATCTGGGGCCCCCGCACCGGCAAGACGACCAGCCGGGCGATCCCAGCGATCGTCGCCGCCCCCGGTCCGGTCGTGGCTACCAGTGTCAAGGGCGACATCGTCGACGCGACCATCGAGCCGCGGGCCAAACGCGGCAAGGTCTGGGTGTTCGATCCGATGTACCTGCTGTCGCGGGACCTCAGCAAGCCGGGCGTGCCGAGTTTCTGGTGGAACCCGCTGCGGGGGATCGACACCATCACCAAGGCCCGGCTGCTGGCGGAGCATTTCAGCTTCGCCGAGCAGGCCAACGACGGGGCGAGTCCGCGCGACCCGTTCTTCGACACCAAGGCCTCGGACTTCATCGCCAACCTGATGCTCGCCGCCGCGGTCTCCGGCGCCCACGACATGACCGATGTGTACCGGTGGACGACCAACCAGCGCGACACCACGCCCGGAGACATTCTCAAGGATCGCAACTACCACCTGCCCGCCGAGTCGGTGTACGGCGTGCTGGCGATGCCCGACCGTACTCGCGGCTCGGTGTACGCCATCGCCGAGGCCGCGCTCGCGGTGCTGACCGAGCCGGCGGTCACCGCATGGATCACCCCGCCGCCGGACGGGCGTCCTGAACTCGACATCACCGCGTTCGTGCGGTCCACCGACACCCTCTACATGCTCTCCCGCGGCGGACCGGGCACACCGGCCCCGCTGATCGCGGCCCTGGCCGACGCGGTGCTGCGCGCCGGTGAGGCCGCGGCGCGCCCGTCACCGGGGCGGCGGCTAGACCCGCCGCTGTTCTCGTGTCTGGACGAGGCTGCCAACATCGTGCGGATCCGCCAATTGCCCAGCCTCTACTCCTTCTACGGCTCACACGGGCTGCCGATCATGACGATTCTGCAGTCCTGGGCTCAGGGCGAGGAGGTGTGGGGCAAGGCTGGCATGCGCAAGCTGTGGGACTCCAGCAACGTGCGCACCTACGGCGGCGGTGTGGCCGACCCTGCGTTTCTTGAGGAGATCAGCCGCAACATCGGCCACTACTGGATGACGACCAAGTCGGTCACCACGCAGAGCCGGGGCTGGGACCGGTCGGTGAACCGGTCCCCGCAACGGATGCGGGTGCTGGACGTGGAGGACCTGTTCGCGATGCCGGTCGGGCGCATGGTGGTGCTGCCCTCCGGCGCCCCGGCCGCACTGGTTCGCACGAGGCCGTGGCAGGTCGGACCGTACGCCGATGGCGTGCGTGCGTCGCTGGCCAAGTGGGATCCCCAGGGGCAGGCGTACGACCCGAAGCTGCTGCCGGAGGACACGGTTTTGCACATGGAGGGGCAGTGACGTCCGACGACGACCTGGACGCGCTGCTCGACGAGCTGTCGGCGCAGGGCGACGAGCTCGATTCCGCAGAATCAGCCGCCGGCGGTGATGAGATCGAGCCGGCCTACAGCAATGTCGGCGCGTGGATGGTCGAGTGGCTGCTGCCCACGGTGGAGCGGCGCTACGCCGAGGGGTCCCGCAGCGGCATCTACTGGTGCCCGCGCTGGTGGGCGCATCCTGAGGCGTTGCAGCGCATCTACTCGCTGTGGCGCGAGTGGGAGAAGGCCCGGCTCGACGACGCGATGAGCGTGTGGTGGCGCGACCATCTCGATCCGCATCTGGCTGTGCTCGGCGGAGAGAACGGTGCGTTCGTCCGTTGCTCTCCCGAGCGTCACTACGAGCCGTCGCGGCTGCCCGCCGAGCCGCTGCCTGATGCGATCCTGGCCTTGATGCCAGAGGGAGAAGGCACCGGCGATCCGTCCTTCGACGACGGCGCGGCGGCGGCTCTGCCCGCGCTGCCGTCCTGAGTCAGCGCTGCGGGAGATCGCGGACAGGCTGGGCCGACGGCTGGCGTGGCGCAGCGGTCACCGGCCGGGCTGCGGTCCGGTGCAGCGCCGTCGGGAAGGCTCGGCGCACGGCGTCGGCCGCGCGCAGGCCGCGCAGCCGCGCGGCCCCCATGGCCACCACCTCGGCCAGGCGGGGGCGCAGGTCAGCGGCCAGCGGCGAGCAGCGGTGCTCGGCCCGCAGGTGGGGCAGCTGCGCGGGGTCGGTTTGCGGGCTTCGGGCCAGCCAGCCGGCCACGCTGCGGAAGTCCGCGGCCGCCTTGCCCGTCCATTGCCTGTCCCGCACGTCGCCCAGCGCCTTGCCTGCGGTCGGCGCGGGTGACGCCGTGCTGTCGCGCTCGCTGCGGTAGTGGCGCTGGCCGTCGCGGTCGAACAGATGGACTCCGTGGGCCAGCCCTTCGGCCTCGACCGTGTTGAGGGTGTCGGGCAAGCTGCCGTAGACCTTGTCGTGGTAACCCGCCGGGACCAGCCTGCCTGCCCCGCTTCGGTCGCGGCCCTGCTGGTATCGGTGCAGCACCGACAGGGCGCTGCGCGCGGCGTCCACCCCGACACCTGCGACATCGAGCCGGTAGCCGTCGGGCAGGAACCGGCCCGCCGCCCACCGCGCAACGTCCGCGCCGGAAAGGGGCGTTGACCACACGACGTTGAACCGCTGGCCGCGGGCCCAGTTCAAGGCCATCGTGGCCAGCGCGCGCGACGTCGACACGGTCTTCTCGTCGGCGGTGCGGTCGTCGGCGCGGGCCAGCTCGACGTAGTCCGGGTGGTATGGCCGCAGGTCGTCGGCATCGACGGCGACGAACGAGGTGAGATCCATGTCGGCGATCAGCGTGCGTTCGGTGAACGACTTGCCGGCGCCTGGCTGGCCGCACACGATCAGCAGCCGGGGCTGGTCCTGCGGCTGCGGGTCGCCCGCCGACAGCATCGTCACGACGTGCTCGTGGAACCGGCGGCGCAGCTCGTCGTCGCTGAGGCTGCGAGCCACCGTCACTCCCGGGCTGGCGAGTCAACCAGGGGCGCGTACCTGTCGACCACGGCGGCGAGTTCCCCGTCGTCCATGCCACGCAGCCGCTGCAGGGTGGCGGCGCACTCGTCGCGCTGATGGCGCAGGCGGTCGGCTTCGGCGCCCTCGGCGGCATCGGCACGGCCGCCGAGTTCGGCCAGCAGGGAACGCAGCATGTCCTGCACCTGCGGGTAGTCCCACGCCGGTGATGTCGGTGGTGTCATCGTTCTCTCCTTCGGTCAGCGCTCAGCGGCGGCTGTCTCACGGTCTCGGTGCGCGGGCGTGCGACCGGCGGGCAGCGCCAGCGGCGCGCGCTGTTCGGCGGTCTTCGTCCGCAGCAGCGCCTCCTTGGTCGACATGGGGTATGCCGTTCGCAGCCTGCCCAAGGCAGCGGCGTCGACGGGCGGCTCGGCTGCTGGCCGGATCGGCTGCTGGTCCTGCTGCGCGGCGGCCAGGGCTGCGGCGTGCTCGACCCGGCGTCGCATCTGATCGTCGCGGTCGGCCACGGCCTTACGCAGGGTCGCGGGACCCTTCGCAGCGGTCTTGAGCGCCCAGTCGGTCAAGGCGGCGGGCACCTTGGCGTCCGTCGGGTCGAACGGCAGGTTGCCCAGCAGTCCTGCCACGTCCTTGCCGCGTGTGTCCAGCCGCTGCATCGTTGCCGCAAGCATCGGCCAGGCCCCGTCGTTGACCACCCGGTCAGCTCTGTCCTGCGGCCATGCCCGGCGGACCAGGGCCTCCATACGCTCTGCGTCGACGCCGCGGTGGTGGCGCGGCGGTCGGGCCTGCTCGGGCTCGGAGGGCCGATCATAGCTGGCGTCCCCGGAGGCGGCTGCTCCGTTGGGTGTGCCGTCTGAGGCGACGGACGGGTGCGGGCCATGATCTGCTGATGTGGCCTCCACCTCGATCGCGTCGACCACGGGCAGCGGGGACGAGTCGGATCTGCCCTGTGCGGTGGCCGTTGAGTCCTCAGGCACGACCTCGGCGTCGACGACCGTCTCCGTGCTGGGCGAGTCCGGTCCGGCTGCGCTCCGTTCGGCGGATGCCTGTTTCTGCGCAAGCCACGCCGCGTGCTCAGCCCGTCGCGTGAGCGCGGCTTGTTTGTCCTCGTCGGTCCACGAAGCTGGATGCGGACCCGTCCACCTGGCCGCGTCCTCGGCCGCCGTGCCTGCCGCGGGCGGCTGGTTGGCATCGCCAGCGCTCGCAGCCGGTGGTTGCGCCGCCTCGGTCGCTGCTGAGGATGTCTCCGGCCCGGCCGGAGGTGTGCCGCCGTCGCCTGGCGCAGCCTCGGCAGGCTGCCGCGTCTCGTCGTCAGGGTGGCGGCTGGAGCGCTGCGGGTCGTCAGCCGCAGGCTGCAAAGGGTCGTCCTCGAACTCGACCAGGAAAATACCCCCCTGCTCGACCTGGGGCTCTCCGCGGGGAGCTTCGTCGGCATTCCACAGAATCTCATCCGGAACGTAGATGCCGTCGGCGTCGGCGTCGGCCGCCAGTGCCGCACGCTCCTCGCGTTCGGCTTCGGCCAACGCAAGCGCCGTGGCCAGCCACTTCGCATCGCCCGGGTTGGCCGCTAGGCCCATGTCGATGTCGACACCCCGGCGGCGAAGCCGGTCTGCCATCGCCTCCCGCACCCCGGCCGCCTCAGGATCGACCTGGTGCCAGGTACTCACCGCGCGCCACGCACGGGCCACCTGCTCTGGCGTCGCCTTGCGCCACCAGACCGGATCCGTCGTTCGCCGCCAGATCGCCGCGTCGGCCGCCCGATGGCTGGCCAACCGGGCACGCTCAGTGCGGGCCCGCTGCTCCCCAGCCCTGGCCGCCTGGCGCAGGCGCTGTGCACGCCGTTCGGCCAGCTCGATGGCCAGCCGTACCGCCGTGTCGATGAGCGTGCTGGTCAGCACCGTCAAGGCACGTGTGACCTGCTCGGTACCGTCCGCCATCCCCGTTCCCCCCGTGGTTGGTGTGATTCAAGCGTCCCCCGGCAAACCACAGTGCGCAAGGCGGGACTATAGTGCTAATCTTATATATATAAGTGAATATCGGGCTGGGCAGTTGCGAGATCCCCTGGCAGACTTGGAGTTTCATGACCTGGTCACGGGGGTGCCAGTTATGGACAGACGAGGTGTGTCGTCTCCGCAGCATGGCTTTGAGGTGCTGCAACTGTGGGGGCCCGATACTGAGTGGACACACGAGGGGGGTTCCGATGAACCGATACGGCAGGACGGCGATGGAGCACTGGCGGGACGAACTGCCCGACCGGTACAAGCAGATCGCCGACCCGGAGTCGTACTTCACGCAGCTGGGCGAGCAGGTGGCGACCAGGATCGCGCAGGTGGAGACGGAGTTGGCGGAGCTGCAGCCGAGCACCGGGGACTACCTGGGCAACCTGGGCAACCTGCGGACGGCGCACAGCCAGGCCGAGGAGATCGTCCTGAACCAGATGGTCTACCTGACCGAGGAGCTGGACGCGCGGGAGCAGACGTCCCGCGACAGCGAGGGCTGGACGCCGCTGGCCGAGGACCCGACCGATCCGTGGTGGGCCGAGCAGGAGCGCGACAGCTAGTCGCGCCCGGCCTGGGCGGCACCGACCCCGCGGCGCCCGTCTACACCGCGAGGTTCGACACCGCCCGGCTGGCACGTGTGTGCGCCAACGCGCTGCGCGATGTCGGCTACGAGGTGGACCTGGTCCGCGACATGGACCTGCGCGAATGGCGAATGCAGGTCTCACCGGCCGCTGGCGCCCTGACGTCGCCGGCCCAGGTGGCGGAGATCCTGCGTGCATTCGGCGGCCACCACGTGACCGAGTCCTCCTTCGCGCCGCCGCCGGACGGTGAGGCAGCACCCGTGGGGGTCGAGACCCCCGAAACAGCTGGGCAGCGTGCTGCCATCGGCGATCCCTCTGCCGCGCAGGTCGCCGACGGTTCCGAGCCCGTCGACCGGGCGCCGGCCGCTGCTGCCGAGGCCTCTGCCGAGCCGCAGCAATCGCCCCCGAGGCAGTGGGTGGCCGACACCGATCCGGGCGGCACCCGGGCCGACTTCACCCGAGTCGCCCACTTCGACAGCCTCGCTGCCTTGGAGCGCTGCGTCGGCGCGCTGCGCGAGGCGCAGTACCTGACTTTCTCGCAGGTGAACCGCCACGGCAGCTGGGCGATCACCACCGTGCGGCGAAGTCCACGTGTGGATCTCGACGTGTTCCCGGCCGAGATCGAATCCCTGATCCTGGCCAACGGAGGGCGCTTCGACACCGACGTGGCCGCCGAGGCCGGGGTGACGGCGGCGGATCTGGAGCACACCGAACCGTCAGGTGCGGCAGTCGACCAGCCCGGCTCTGCCGACCAGCCAGCGCCTACGGCCACGGTCCATGCCGCCCAGGTGGCCGATGCCGTCCAGCCGGAGCAAGACGCCGTAACGGACGGCCTGTTCCCGATCAGCGCAGACCACAGTGCGTCCGTGCGGGAGCCGCTGCGGGACCTCCCGTACACCCACTTCGCCTTCTTCGATGACCTCGAAGCCGCAGAGCAGTGCGCCGACAGGCTGCGCGACATCGGCTGCCGTGTGTCTCTGCGCTACGACGACAGCAGTTGGGCGCTGACCGCGGTACGGCGCGAGCCACTCGACGGCCAGGGCCGCCCCGAGGAGATCGAACAGCTGATCGTCGCCGCCGGCGGCGACTACGAGACACGCAACACCAGCTTCGACACCCGCGAAGACTGGGATCGGTTCCTCGCCCTGTACTCCCAAAGCCGGTCCTCGGTCGTAGAGCCCGACGACGCCCTTGACGATGACCACGGCACCACGGCAGCTGCCGGGTCCGCTGATATGGAATCCGTCGGCACTCTCGGCCCCGATCCGCAACCGGCAGCGCAAGGCGCATCCGAGGTAACCGGCGGGACCGTCGACCTCGCGCCGGATACCCACACCCAGCTCGACTTCCAGGGCCCGACCGAGCGCGGCCAGCCGACGCAGGACGGCCTGTCCACAGACATGCCGGGCGATGCGGCTACGCCTGGAAGCTCTCGACGCGGCCAGCGCCGCGGGGCTGCCGCAGCGGCCGCCACGATGACGATGCGCACGGCGTTCGCCCAGGACGCGCTGCTCGTGATGGCCCGCGCCAACCGCAACCCCGCCACCGATCCCGGCCTGCGCGCTCAGTTGATCGCAGTCACCAACGCCAGCGGCTTCACGTGGGCGTTCGCCGACGACGAGGGCATCCACCACCAGGTCCGCGGCGACGCGCTACACCCCCAGATGGAGCGGTCCGGGCTGATCACCTGGCAGCAGTTGTGGGACCGCATCGGGCCCGGCATCACCCAGCAGCGTACGGCCGAACTCGAGGCCGCCTTCCGTGACGGGGTCGAGTTTCGCGCGCGTTCCGGCCCTCACCTGGACCAGCGTCTGCACGATGCGGAAAGTGCGTTCTACCGGCCCGCACCCGAGCCGATGCCGCCGCAGCCACCGGACCTCGACCGGCTCGTCGAAGACATCGTGTTCGGCAGGATCAGCCGCGCGGAGGCGTTCGCGGCGCTGCTCGCGTCCGACGCCGCGGCTGATGCCGTCGACCCTGATGCCGTCGACCTGACCGTTATCGGCACCTGGCAGAGCCATGTCGAGCATCGGATCGAGGCGCGGCGGCGGGAGCTGCTCGGCGATCAGCGGATCCAGGGCTACGAGGTCCGTGTCGGCCAGCTGCGGGAGGCTGGTCTTGGGTCCAGCGACGCCGAGGTGCGCGCATTTCAGGATGTGTGGAATGGGCTGACCAACGGGCGGGTAGGCGGCCTCGTCCCCGAGCGCAGCCCATATAAGGCTGGCGATCGGATCCAGCTGCACGGATACCCGGCTCTGAACGGCCTCCAACGGACCGGCTTCGTGGGGACCGTCCACGGCTACCTGGGCAGCACCCTCCTGACGGGCCTGACCGACAGCGGCGAGATGTGGGCCGAGTCCTGGGGTGTGCTGGTTCGCGAGGGTGAGCCCAATGACTCGGTGGTGAAATGCACCTGCTGCGACCTGGCCCAGCAGACGCTTCCCGCATCGAGCCTTGACGAGCCGGCCGAGGTCCGCACGCCCGCGGCAGCCGATGAGGCCGCCGTAGACGCCGACTCCCAACCTGAACTGCTGCGCCAGTATGAGCCGGTGGACACGCAGGCGGAGGTCCAGGCTGCCGCCGCCGCACGTAGGGCGAACCCGAAACGATTCGCGAGCAAGACCAGTTCAGCCAATCCCTTCCACCTCGTGCGTGAGATCAACCCGTCTGAACTGCGGCAGATCCGCGCCATGCTTCAACCGACCGTCGACGACCCGTCCCGGGTCAAGGCGTGGATCACGCCTTCGCACCTGGTCGTGTACGGCGCCGTCCTGGACACGGTCACCTTGTCCGAGCTCATGGGAGCGGCGTATGTAGAGGTAGGCCGGGGCGAGAGCATCCACGGGCCTCAGGTCAACTACGGGCCGGCCGACAGGCGCGGTTTCGTTCCCGAGGCCGAGCCGGCCGACCCGCAGGTACCGGACCTGTTCGACGGTCTCCTCCTCGACGGGCAGCATCAACCGGCGGCCGGGCGGGACGACATCCGGCCCTCGCGCACGTCTGGAGACGCGACCGATCAGGCCGCAGCACCACGGCTGGACCACGTTGCAGTCGTCTCCCACGCTTCGGTCGACAGGGCCGCAGACCCCGCAGGTGAGTCGACGCCAGCACCCGAGCCCGTCACGTTCCAGCCGGGCAGTCAAGCCGAGCTGGCACCCAGCACACCGCTGCAGCGGGCGCGGGCGAATATCGCCGCGCTCAAGGTGCTCGCCGAGGTGACCGCCAGCGGCGTGCCCGCGTCACCGGAGCAGCAGCGGCTACTCGCCCGGTGGGGCGGGTGGGGCAGCGTGCCGCAGGTCTTCGACGAGGACAAGGCCGACTGGGCGTGGGCGCGCGATGAGCTGCGACAGCTGCTGACCCCCGAGGAGTACGCGGCCGCGGCGCGCACCACCGTCAACGCCCACTACACCGACGCTGCCTTCGTACGTGAGATCTGGCAAGCCGTCCAGGACCTCGGCTTCGCCGGCGGGCAGGTGCTGGAGCCCGGCAGCGGAGCCGGCGTGTTCATCGGCATGGCCCCGGACAGCGCGCAGATGACCGGCGTGGAACTCGACCCCACCACGGCCCGGATCGCCCAGCTGCTCTACCCGCAGGCCAAGGTGCTCAACGAGAGCTTCGCCGCCACCCGGGCGCCCGCCAACACGTTCGATCTCGCGGTCGGCAATGTTCCATTCGCCAACGTCGTGCTGCACGACCCACGGCACAACCCGCACGGGTTCAGCATCCACAACCACTTCATCGTCAAATCGCTGGACCTGGTCAAGCCCGGCGGGTTGGTCGCGGTGCTGACCTCGGCCTACACCATGGACGCGGTCAACCCTGCGGTGCGGCGGGTCCTGGCCCAGTCGGCTGACCTGGTCGGTGCCGTCCGGCTGCCGTCGCGGGCGCACCGCACCGCGGCCGGCACCGATGCGGTCACCGACCTGCTGGTCCTGCGCAAACGCGAACCTGACCGGGTACCCGATTCCGTGGAATGGGAGCTGACCAGCCCGATCACCATCGGCGAGCACGAGAAGCGGATCAACGACTACTTCATCGCGCACCCGCACCGGGTTCTCGGCGAACTGACCACCGGCCGTGGCCTGTACCGCGACGACGACCTGACGGTACGCGGGCCGGTGGGCGACGAGCTGGCCACCGCACTGCGCGAAACCCTCGCCGCCATCGTCGCCGAAGCCACCGACCGCGGCCTGACGTTCAACCCGCAGACGGTCACGACCGAACCCGTCGTGCTCGTCGGACGTGCCGAAGGTCGCCCTGAGGGCTACATCCAGACCGTCGGCGACCGCTTCTCCGTCGTGCACGACGGCGCGGTCGTGCCGCATGACGTTCCGGCCAGCCAGGCCGCTGAGCTGCGGGCGCTGCTGGGCCTGCGTGACACCACCATGGCCCTGCTGGATGCCGAGTCGGCGTCGGTAGACGACACCGACGAGATCAACCAGCTGCGCGCCGACCTCGGTCGGCGCTACGACACCTACGTGGCCAAGTGGGGGCCGATCAACCGGTTCTCGCTGCGCAAGACCGGGCGGGTCGACCCGGAGACCGGGCAAGCCAAGCAGGCCCGCATCCGCCCGCCGCAGGGCCGCTTCCGCGAAGACACGTACGCAGCTGCCGTCTACGCGCTGGAGCACTTCGACGCCGAGACGCAGACCGCCGCGAAGGTGGACCTGTTCACCCGGCGCGTGGTGGCGCCCCGGCCGGTGGCGCAGGGCGCCGAGACAGCGGCAGACGCGCTGGCCATCGTCATGGATGTCCACGGCCGCGTCGACCTGGACCACGTCGCCTCACTGCTTGGCGTCAGCTCGGAAGAAGCCCGCGACCAGCTCGGTGAGCTGGTCTACGCCGACCCCGCCGCCAGCGGGGAACTGACCCCCGCGGCGGCCTACCTGTCGGGCAACGTGCGGGCCAAACTGCTGTTGGCGCAGCACGCTGCCGAGAACGACCCGACCTACGACGTCAACGTCAGGGCGCTGGAAGCCGTCATCCCCGAAGACCTCCAGCCGGTCGACATCCACGCCGCACTCGGCACCGTGTGGATCAAGGCTGATTATGTGCAGCAGTTCCTCCAGGAGACGCTGCAGGACGAGTCGATCACCGTCCGGCATCTGGGCGGTTCCAACTGGATCGTCGAGGGCGGCGATCGCGGCGGCGTGCAGTCGCGGGAGGTGTGGGGCACCCCCCGCATGGCGGCGGTGAAACTCGCCGCCGCGCTGCTGGAGCAGCGCCTGCCCAGCGTGTTCGACGTCATCGAGGTCGGCGGCGAGGAACGCCGCGTGTTCAACGCCGAGGCCACGGCCGCCGCACGCGACAAGGCCAAGGAACTCGACGAACGGTTCGGCGAATGGGTGTGGGAGGACCCCGAGCGCGCGGGCGACCTGGTCCGCGTCTACAACGACCTGCTCAACAACCTGGTGCTGCGCACCTACGACAACCCGGCGCTGGCCCTGCCGGGCCTGGCCACCTCGTTCACGCTGCGTGCGCACCAGCTGGCCGCGGTGGCGCGCATCATCGCCGAGCCGGCGGTGCTGTTGGCGCACGAGGTCGGCGCGGGCAAGACCCTGGAGATGGTCGTCGGGGCGATGGAGTTGCGCCGGCTCGGGCTTGCCAGGAAGCCGGCCGTCGTCATCCCCAACCACATGGTGGAGCAGTTCGGCCGTGAGTGGTTGCAGGCGTACCCGCAGGCCAAGATCCTCATGGTCACCCGTGACGACCTGGCGGGGGAGAAGCGGCGGCAGTTCGTGGCCCGTTGCGCCACCGGTGACTGGGACGCGGTCATCCTGACCCGCTCGGCGTTCGAGCGTATCCCGATGAGTGCCGCCGAGCAGGACAAGTACATGCGCCAGGAGCTGGAGGCCCTGGAGCGTCAGCTGGACAACGCCCGCGCTGCCGAGGAGGGGGAGAAGCCCTCCCGGACGGTCAAGCGGATGGAGAAGATGAAGATCCAGCTGGAGGAGCGGCTGAAGAAGAAGATGGACTCGGTCAAGGACCAGGGCATCACCTTCGAGCAGACCGGCCTGGACTACGTGATGGTCGACGAGATCCACGGGTACGTCAACCTCGCTACCGCCTCCAACATCCCGGGCGCCGCCATCGCCGGGTCAGCGCGCGCCACCGATCTGGACATGAAGCTGACGTACCTGCGCGCCAAGCACGGCGACCGCCGCGGCAGGGTCGTCACCGGCGCGACCGCCACACCGTTCCCGAACTCGATCACGCAGGCGTACGTGATCCAGAAGCTGCTGCAGCCCGATGTGCTGCGCGCGGCGGGCATCACCGACTTCGACACGTGGAAGGCCACGTTCGGGGAGGTCGTCACCTCGATCGAGCTGTCGCCCGACGGCTCTGGTTTCCGGCAGAACTCGCGGTTCGCGAAGTTCAAGAACGTCCCGGAGCTGCTGCGGATGTTCTGGACCGCGGCCGACGTCAAGACCGCCGAAGACCTCAACCTGCCCACGCCGCTGCTGGCACAGCGCGCCAGCGACGGGGCACGGCTGGCCGAGACGGTCTCGGTCCCGCCGATCAGCGAGCAACTGGACTTCATCGCCTGGCTCGGCGAGCGCGCGGAGAAGGTCCGCACCCGGCAGGTGAAGCCCGAAGAGGACAACATGCTCAAGATCTCCAGCGACGGCCGCAAGGCCGCGCTGGACATGCGCATGGTCAACCCCGGCTACCGGCCCAGCGGTCCGCAGAAGGTCGACATCATGGCCGAGCGGATCTTCGCCATCTGGGAGCAGACCCGCGACAACCAGTACGAAAAGCCCGGCGGCGGGCTGCATCCGCGGCTGGGCAGTCTGCAGATCGTCTTCCTCGACCAGGGCACGCCGTCCAGCACCGGGTTCAACGCCTACGAGGAGCTGCGCCGCCTGCTCGCCGCCAAGGGCATGCCCCGCGACATGGTCAGGTTCGTCCACGAGGCCGCCAACGACAAGGCCAAGGGCGAGCTGTTCGCGGCGTGCCGCGACGGACGCGTAGCTGTGGTCATCGGCAGCAGCGAGAAGATGGGCGTCGGCACCAACATCCAGGCCAGGGCCGTCGCGCTGCACCACGGTGACTGCCCGTGGAAGCCCGCCGAGGTCCAGCAGCGTGAAGGCCGGATCATGCGGCAGGGCAACCAGAACCCCGAGATCCAGATCCTGCGCTACGTCACCGAGCGGACCTTCGACGGCTACATGTGGCAGACCGTGGCCCGCAAGCAGAAGTTCATCTCCCAGGTGATGCGCGGTCGTCTGGACGTGCGCGAGATCGAGGACATCGGCGAGGCGCAGCTGAGCTACAACGAGGTCATGGCCATCGCGGCGGGCAACCCGCTGCTGCTGGACAAGGCCCGCGCCGAGGCGGAGGTGCAGCGGCTGAGCCGGTCAGAGCGCGCCCACCACAACGGGCAGGCCAGCCTCGACCGGCGCATCGCAGAGGCCGAGCGCGGCATCACCCGGGCCGAGCAGATGATCGCCCAGATCGACCAGGCCATGCACATCCGCCAGGAGACCAAGGGCGACGCGTTCACGATGCAGGTCGCCGCGAGCCACTACGACCAGCGAGCCGAGGCCGGCCGGGCGCTGCAGGCGGCCATCGCCGTCATGCCGCTGTCGCAACGGTCGGTCGAGCTGGGCGCTGTCGGCGGGTTCGCCGTGACCGGGTTCGTCTGGCGGAGCTTGCAGGGCAACGCGGTGACGCTGGAACTGGCCGGCATCCCCGACGTCGCCGCCACCGGCGACGGCGGCCAGATCGTTCCGGCATCCGTCCACATGCCGCTGCACGAACTGCAGGCTGCGGGCGCGGTCGGACTGGTCCAGCGACTGGAGAACAAGCTCACCGCTCTCGAACGCGACCGTGAGAAGCTCACGGCCAAGATCGAACGCCATCGGCGTGAGATCGAGCAGGCTCAGGCTCAGCTCGGCAAGGGCTTCCAGTACGCGACCGAACTCGCCACTGCGCGCGCCCAGCTGGCCGGCATCGAGGAGCGGATGGCGCAGCAGGCCGCGCCGCCCGCACCCGAGCAGCCGCTGACCCCCGAGCAGCTTCGCGAGCGGATCGAAGCCGCCGTCGCCGCAGCCGACGGCGGAATCGACACCACGCCGGCGCCAGCAGCCAGCGCCACGACGGCGTTGGCCGACGGACAGCCCGCAGCCGAGCAGGTCCGGCCCTGGATGACCCGGCCGCCGGCTGAAGCCCAGGAGACTCCCGCCTCCGACGCCGCCGCCCAGCCGCCGCAACCAGATGTGCACGATGCCGCCCGGAGCGCCGACGACAGCACGGCGGCCGCTGGTTCGGATGCGATGAGCGAGCCGGGCGGCGCCGATTCCGTGGAATCGAGGGCTGAGCAGACCCCGCAGATCGATCCTGCCGTGGCCTACGGGCTCCAGACGCTGCGGTCCACGCACGCCAGCGACCGGTCCAAACTGGCCAGCTACATGCAGATGGTGTCGCGGATCAGAGAGCTGTCCGACGTCGACCAGCAGGCACTGCGGACCGACATCGAGCGCATCGCCGCGACCGGGCCTCGTCAGGAAAGCTCGGCAGCCCAGTACCTGCTGGAACGCATCGACCCACCCGGTGAGATCTCCGAGGCCCAAGCGCGCGCGATCTCCGCTGCGGGGATCTTCTACCTCAACGACCCGGCCGAGCGCGTGCGCCGGTACGCCGGGCTGACTACCCAGACGTATGCGGCGCTGCACGAACGCCACCAGCGCTCGATCCAGGAGGACCTGGCAGAGATCGCCGCGAGCAACGCTCCGGCACGGGCTCGCCGCGGCCGTTACAACACCCGCACCTCCGGCGGCGTCGCCGGATTCGTCCGCGACGCCGCCCATCTGGCACGGACCCTGACCACACCACCCGACCCGGCCAGCGCGTCCACGACGGAAAGTGTCTCCGATGCGGAGATCCGCCTTGAGATCAACGGCCGGTCGGTGCTGGTGTACGGCATCACCCGGGAGGACGCGCAACTGCGGCAGTTGGCGCGCGCGGCCAGCTTCAAGTGGCTGCCGTCGCTGCGGGCATGGGGGCTGCCGCGAACCATGCTGCCCGAATCGAGGCGCCGCAGCATCGACAAGTTCGTCGCCTCGATGGCCGGCGTTGACCGGGCCCTGACCGTCAACGACGCGACAAGCAGCCAAGGCTCCGGTAGTGAGGCCGATGAAGCCACCACGATCGTGCCGGAGGCCGAAGCCCCGGACGCTGGCACCTCGGCGGCGTCTGCGCAGGAACCGACCGCACCCGCGGCCGGGCTGGCGACCGACGTCGCTGAGGACGGCGCGATCGACAGCGCCGTCGTACCCGAGCAGCAGCTGGACCCGTGGAACCTGGCGGAACGGGCGGCCCGTGTGCGGCAGCGGCAGCTCCTGCTGGCGCTTGAAACGATCGGCAGCGGCTACCAGCGGATCACCGGCGACGGGGTGCGCTACGCGGCCGAGGTCGCCGATGCCACGCCGCAGGAGTGGAACTGGATGGCACAGTACGCCCGCGACAACCCGCAGGTCCTGCAGCGTGACAGCAGTTCTGACAGAGGCTGGCCCACGCAAGAGCAGACCCAGCGCAGCACCGAGCTGGTCCGTGAGGCCGGGCTAGCGTTCCGGGAAGGTAGAACAGCTGACTCGCTTGACCTTCTTGACGACGCGCAGGTGCTCGACCCGAAGGGAAGCCGAGACTGGGCACGGATGCGCCAACGGGTCACGGACAACGCCCAGGCCCAGCCCACCACGGCAACGCCGCCAGCGCCGACGGCCGCGCCTGCTCCTGGATCCGTGGTCGCGGCTGCTTTCCCCAGACCGATCGCGTCAAGCCTGGCGGCCGTGCCTCACCAGCGCACCGAACCACGTGCCGCCTGCACACCTCAGCAGGCCGCAGATCGGGCCGAGGCCCAGCGGTAGAACCACAGAAGGGAGCAGAGACATCAGCGCGCCCAAGCCGAGGCAGGTGCCGCAGTCGCTGTCTACAGCCCGGCCTTTGTCCACACCCTCCAGCACCAGGCCCTTGCCGCCGGGTGCCCTCTTCGCGAGGCTAGGAACATGACCGACAGCTACCTGACCGTCAGCGCCGATGTCACCGCCGCGCTTGCCCACACCGAGCTGCGCGCCGATGACCCGCTTGTCCACGCGGCGCTGGAGTTCGCCGCTCGGCCCTGGCTCGACGGGGTCCACACCGGGGCCGAGGCGATGGCGTGGGGCGACTTCGCCACCGCCGTCCAAGCGGTGGCCGACGACCTGTTCACCGGAGCGAGTCCGCACGTCCTGCCGTCGAGACCTGCACAGCCCAGCGCGGAACTCACCGCGGCGGCCATCGCGCTGACCTCGGCGACCGCCGATGTGTTCGCCCGCGCCGCCGCCCGGCCCGGCGAGGCTCGCGCCTGGCAGTTCTCAGCAGCGGCCGCGCAGCTGGCAGAGGCGGCAGCCAGCCTCCCATGACCGTTGGCGTGTTTCTCGACCGCGCTACCGAGGCCCTCCAGGCTGCGGAGCGGCGGCTGCACACCGTCGGCCGCCAGGACCGCTACGCCGTGACCGCCGCGCTCGTGGCACGCGAGGACCTATACCACCAGATCGGCCGCTTCTTCGTCGGCACCGGCGCACGGCGGCCTGCCTCCCATCCGACTGTCGCCGAAGCCGCCGCACTGCTCTCACCAGGCAGCACCGTTCACCCCGAAACCCAGATCGGCGCGCTCCTGCACGCCGGGCTCCTGGGCCTGGACGTGCCCCGCCGCGAACTGCTGTCAGCGCCAGGCACCGCCAGCGAGGCCATTGCCCGAGCAGCGGGCAACATCGCGATGGCCGCCGAAATCCTCAGCACCCACTGGGCCCCACCTCGCCATCAGGGCATCACCGACAGATTCGCCGCCAAACTCACCCCCAGCCCCATGACCAGCCAGGGAGTCGGCCTGTACCGCGGCGCGGAACGTGCTGCCGCCATCGCCGAGACCGCCAGGCTGCTCGACCAAGCACTGCGGATGGATCGCGGCCTGCGCCAGCTACGTGCCAAGGCCCCGGATGCGGTGCCCGCGCAGGATTGGACCCGCCTGGACGAATGGGCGACCAACCGGCAGATTCCCGCACGGCTCAAAGGGCTGAGCGTGCAACCGGCCGGTCGGCTGCTGCGTGAACTCGGCCCTGCAACCCCCGTCGAGCGCTCCGGTGGCCCTCGGCCACCGCAGTCGTGGGGTGACGTGCTGACCACCGTCGACGCTGTCCGGCAGATGCTGCGACGTGAAGCGAGCCAGTCGCCTCTAGCCCTGGCCAAGGCAGCCGCCCGCCTCGGATTCGCAGCCACCGCCGGGCGGTGGAAGCTGTCCGGAGCCCCCGAACCCAGTTCGCACGAGCAGATAGTGGGCGGCCAGTGGCGGCTGCTCGGACGCGAACTCGGACGCTACGCCGACCTGCGGGCCAGCGAGCCCACACCGCTGATGACCGAGTTGCAGATGGCCAACCAATGGGTCCGTCGTCACTGCGCCACCAGGGCAGGGCGGGCCACCGACATCGACCGGCAGGCCGCTGCCCGAACGGAACTGGCTGTCGGCGCGCTGTGTGCCGCACTCGCCCTGCATGTCGACCGGGCAGCGCGGCGCGGCGACCTTCTCATACAGCGGCAGCCCGAAGTCGTCCCCGGCCGTCCTGCGGCCGTCACGGTGCTGCTGCTCCAGCCAACGTGGCATCCCGCTCCCCGCGCCACAACACTCGAGCACCGGCTGCGCACCATCCAGCACGTCGTAGCCGCTGACGGCCGGCAACAGTCGCCGACCGGCACCGACACCGCCGCGAAGGCATTCCCTGTGCCGATCGGCCGAGCCCTGCGAAGCCACACCGCCAGCCCGCAACCACAGCAGCGCCGATCCGCCGTACACGGCAGCGCCGAAGCAAGCCAACGGGACCGCCCGAACGAACGATGATCCTGCCGGGACGCTCGGGGTCTGGTCAGGGCCTCGCGATAGGCTGGCCAGGTGCCGAATCTGACGTTGCCCCACGACGACGAGGAGTTGGCCTCCGCTCTGCAGGCGGCCGCGACCTGGCTGCCTCACTCCGACAATCCCCAGTACGTGCGCGGTGCTATCGCCGCGCTCGGGTGGCTCGTCGGCCGTGTGTCGACGGCTCCTGTCAGCGGAGACGTCGAGGATGTGACTCTGGCAGCGATCCAGCGCGAGGAGAACCTGGCCGACGACGCGGTGTACGGCGCAGCCGGTGGCGAGCACGTCGACAGGCACTTCGCCGTCGGCGCGCAAACGGCCCTGCTGTGGGCGCGGGGCCGGGAGGCCCAGCCGCCAATCTCGCTGGCCGCCTGACCCCTCCAGACATCACAGACCGCGGGCCTGGTCCAGCGTGTCTACATCCTGCCGCTGGTGAGGCGGCACCTGCTGCTCCGACGCGATGCGTCGCCGCGCCGCCTGCGCCTTGGCCAACGCCTGGTTGATGTCCCCGGTGTACGCCACCGACTCCTTGCTCCGCTTGCGCTTGGCGCCCTTGCCCCCGGCTGCGGGCTTCGAGGCTGTCACCAGACGTTCCCCGGTCGGGCCGAGTCTGCGGCGGGCCAGCTCCGCCGCTGCGCGGGCTGCGGCCTGTCGCTGCGGCTCGGTGTGCACATGCCACGCCGCGCGCGCCTCGTCGACCACGAGCAGATCCCGCGCAGAGGCGTGCAGGTCGGCGGCAGCGGTCCAGTGTTCGTCCGCCTGGGCCAGCGCCTGGACGCGGAGGGCGGCATCTGGTTCGACCGCGGCCTGCGCGCGCAGTAGGTGCGACTCGTGCTCGTGCTCCCGGCCGGACTGGATGTCGTGGCGCAAGGCAGCGCCGACCCAGTCCGGCGCCCAGGCGCGGGCCTTGTTGTACGCGTCGACCGCCGCGACGAGATCAGCGACCCCCATCGTCGTTTCGGCGGCCAGGCCGCCGGGCTCGCCCAGTGCCCGCCACGCGGCGAACCAGCCCGCGCGGGCCTCGGGCAGGCCAGGCTTCGGGCACGGCCCGATCGGGTCGCTCTCGTGATCCACGCGGTACAGCTCGCGGTACCCGGCCACGATGCCTACGCGACGCACCCACTCGGCCCGCTCCTCCGCATCCTCGGGAACCGGGCCAATCACGGCGGCCCACTGCGGCGGCGCGAGGGCCGCCTGCTCGCCGAGCATCTGGCACCGACGGTCCATGGCCTCGGCGACCTCGTGGGCGTACCGGCTGATCGCGTCGGTCCCGGCTGGCGTGCGCTGCGCGAACGTGTCTCCGGTAGGAAGCAGGTGGTCGCCGTGCACGTGTGTGATGCGGTGGTGAAGGACCTGTGCCACCGACACGGCTGTGCCCAGCTCTCTGCGGCCGATCGCCGTACGCAGCACCGCTCGGACGTCGAATCCCGCCAGCTCGGCTTGACGCAGCAGGCGCCACAGAGTGCCGGTCGCTTCATCGCGCGTCAGCCGGTCCAGGTCGGTCCCGAGCAGGACACCGTCGGCGTTGAGGTCGGCGAGTATGCCGTGGAATCGCGTCTCGCCGCTGAGCGTGATGGCTTCCGACCAACGCGAACCCAGCACGGGCAGGCTGCCTGCGGCGACAAGCAGCGCGTGTTGCAGCTCGGTGGCGGGCAGGTCGGGGCTCGCCCGGTCCAGGACGGCCGTCAGTACCTGTCCGGCCGTCTCGCGGGCCCCTTCCTGCTCGCTGGTCATGCTGGTCCCAGGCTTGTCCGGCGCGGTGTCGGCCGTGGCAGCTGTCACCACGTACGCCACGTTGCGCAGGCGGCCTCTGGTCAGGGCGACGTAGAGGGCGTTGGTCGACGTCTTCCGCGAGACAACCGGGTAGCAGGTGTCGACGGTGCTGCCCTGGGCGGAGTGGATGGTGACGGCGTACCCGAGCGTCACGTGGTCGGCCACGTAGGTCGGCGGCAGATCGAGTTCGGGCCCCAGCAGCTGGTGGCCGTCCTGGTGTCCGGTGATCCGGCGTACCCGCAGGCCGCCATCCTCGGTGACGGCGGTGACCTGCCACATGTCACGGTTGATAACGGCGCGCCCTGCGGCGTCGCGCAGGCTCCAGTCATTGCGGCGGGTCTGGATGATGTCGCCGGCACCGGCGACGGTGCCCACGGCTGATTCGTGGTGCAGCTGTACTCCGTGCGCGGAGACACGGCCGAGCTCGACCAGTCTGGCGCGCAGCCGGGCGGACAGGTCTGCCGCCTCCTCTGCGGTGGAGACCACCAGCAGTGAGTGACGGCCAGCGATGGTGTCGGCCAGCCATGACCGGGCTGCCCGGTCAGCCGCCTCGGCGGCCGTCCCGCCGTCGACGATCCGGCCACGGCGTTCGTAGTCCGACAGCACCGCGGTGTCGCCATCTCGCAGCCGCAGGGAGGCGTCGCGTTCCCAGGCGTGCGCGAAGCGGCGGACCTCGTCAAGGTGGTACACGGTCCGCCCGTGCTGTGTCATGATCCGGAACGCTCCGCCGGCGCCGACAGCAGCCAGCTGCCGTTCGTCACCGACCACGATCAGGCGTGCGCCAGCGCTCCGGCATCGCGCCTCGATCGCGGCGAGCTGGTCTGTCGGTGTCATGCCCGCCTCGTCGAGGACGACCAGGTCGCCGGGACGCAGGCGCGCCTCGTCATCGTCCGGGCCGCCGAGCCCGGCGTCCAGCCTGGCTTGGCGCTGCAACCAGCGGTCGACGTTGTCGGTGCGGTTGAAACCTTCGTCCTCCAGCACCAGCGCTGCTCGCTGTGCGGTGGCCAGCCCGAGTACGACACGTCCGGTGTGGTGCTCCCACAGCTGCGAGACCATGCCCATCACGTACGACTTGCCTGTGCCGGCTGGGCCGACGAGCACCGACACCCGGTCGGTCGTGGTGAGCAGTCCGCGTACCGCCGCGGCCTGGTCGGCGCCGAGCTCCGTCCCGCGTGCGGCCAGTTCGGTTATGGCGGCGTCAACGGCCTGTGGCGGTACGCCCGGTGCGTCCAGGCGCTCTTGGGCAGCGCGAGTGAGCGCCTCCTCCGCTGCCAGCTGCCCCTTGGTTGCGTAGACCATCTCAGCCGGCGCTTCGAAGACGCTGCGGCCGTCGGTCAGCCTCAGCTCGTCCGGGACGGCGACCAGGTCTGGCGCGGCAAGGCACACCACATCCCCGTCGGGGCGGGTTTGCACAGCCCGGTCGGCCAGTTTGTGCAGCAGGGTGACGACCTGCTGCTCGTTCAAGCCGCCCAGGCAGGGCGGCAGGTGCTCGTTCAGCGCGCGGATGAGGTCGTACCGCGTCCAGGCCGCCTTGGCCGACTGCACCTTGGCGACAGCGGCGTTGATGACCTTGTCTGCCTCGAAAGGATCCGAGCGTGGCTGGTCAACCTTGCCAGGCACGTTCTTGGCGATGTCGTGCAGCGACTGGTCGACTCGCGCCCGCAGCTCACGTTCCCAACGACTCAGGCGTACGTCCCAGGGTTCCTTCGTGCGCTGCTTGCGTGGCCTCGTGCCCTTGGACGCGATGAGAGAGAGCTGCGAGAGTTCCAACGCGTTGGGTGCCCGTCCACGCCGCTGCTCGAACTCGTGGACCAGCTGCTTGACCGCTGCGGTCACCTCGCGACGTCGGGATGAGAACAGTGCCCGCGCCAGTGGTGAGACTCCCGCCAGTTCCAGGGTGTGTCCGTCTTCGCTCCAGCGCACCTCCACCCCGAGGTCTTTGATGACCCGTTCGGTCATCACCCGCTCCGCAACCGCACCCGCCGCGCCGCGCAGCCGGTGAATGGCCCGGCTGTCCAGCGTTCGCCACTTGCCGTCGGCGCACTCGACGCGGTTGAGGATCGCGTTGTGGATGTGCAGGTGCATGTCCTCATTGCGGTTGGTGTGCTGGAAGAACGAGGCCACCACGAACCCGTGCGCATCGATCCAGCGCCCCACCGACCCTCCGGTCGGGGCCCGGACACCGTGGTAACCCGCACGGGAGAACCCGGCGTACTCCTGCACGTACTCCAACGCAGCCGTGTTGCCCGCCCAGATCGCCTTCTCCAACGAGTCGGCCTTGGCTGCCCAGCGCTGTGCGGCACGGCGGTCGTCGCTCCGCTTGGCGTCGGCTTCGCTGGCGCGCAGCGCCGTGTGCAGGATCGAGAACGACTTCGGTACGCCAAACGTCAGGTCGATGAAGGCCACTGGGCGGCGCGCCTTGCGCTCCGCCTGACGCCGCAGCGCCTCCAGCCTCTCCGGCTCGGCGTCGGGCTCGCGGGCCGCAGCTGCGGCGAACAGCTCGGCCGCCGTGGCGAACTTCCGCGGTGGCCGGCCGAGCCGTGTCGCCTTTGCCCACTCATCGGGACCGCCCTTGAAGTGCGGATCCCGTGGATCAACGAAGTGGGTATAGACGGCGTCCATGTCGGCTGGGTCAACTTCGCCGAACAGCCCGAGAGGCGGCGTACCGCGACCCTGCCAGATGCCTGCGGGCTCGCCACGGCCGACTTCCCGCGTGTAGTAGTTCTCGACGCCCTTGCCGACCTCGCCGGTGAGGTACTTCGGGTCGTAACCGGTAGAGATCGACAACATCCGCAGCACCCCCCGCGTCAACGATGTCCGCTCTTACGTCGTTACGTAAGAGCGTCCTAGCGTACCCCCGTAATCATTTGAATGCCTAGGCGTGGGGCAAGACGAGAGCGACGGTGGTGGATGGAGGGTGAGGTGCAGTGCAAGATCAGCAAGGGGTGAGGGTGGGGCGGGGGTGACGGAGGGGGCGGCAAGGGCGCGAGGAAGAGGGGCGGGGCGGCGCGGAGAGAGTCCAAAAAGGGCAGGTGAAGCACCCTTTGAGCGTTGTCCTATTCAGTATGCTATGTCATACTTAGTATGACATAGCATACTGATTGGACACGGTGATCACGATGACCAACCCCTCCCGACGCGCCACGCGACTGGCCATGCTGCTGAACAGCGGCGTCGACCAGGTCGGGGCAGTACGCCTGGCGGGACTCAAGCCGCACCTGGTGATGACCGAGAACGATGGCCTGCCGCTCGGCGACGAGGACAACGAGCTGATCGACCTGTGCAGCGGCGTTCTCGTGCAGCGTCGTGGTGCCACCGAGTACCTCGACGCAGACGGCCGCGTCCGCCGCACCGGCGGTCTGTGGCAGGTGGTCGGCTACTGACCCGCCTGGTGCACACAGGAGCCCTCGCCTCGGCGAGGGCTCCTGTGTGTCGGCGAGCGGCTTCGTGAAGGTGCCCGGCCGGGTGTGTCTTCCCGGCCGGGCGGGGGTCAGGCGGCCAGGGCGTAGGCAGCCATGCCTCCGGTGCCGTGGCAGGCGGGACATGCGGTGATCTCGCCGGGCCGCTCGCCGGCTCCCCGGCAGGGCCTGCAGCGGCTGATCGCGGGGAGCTGCACCGGCTCGGCGGCGGCCCGCGCGATCACCTCGGCGATCGGGAGGCGGAAACGGAAGTCGTGGTCCATCTCGACTTCGGCCTGTGTGTACTCGGCAGCCAGGTCCGGAACGAGCTGGCAGGCGCGCATCAGGTCTGGAATCGACGCCAGGACGCACAGCGAACACGACGCCCGCGAAAGCCCGTAGCTGTAGACGGGGTGCACCGGCGTGCCCGCAGACCGGATGCGGTGCCACACCTGGTCGGTCGTCCAGTCGTGCAACGGCAGCCACTGCCAGACCTCACGGTTGCGGCTGGTCCAGCGGGCCATCACCTCGAACGGAGTCATCGCCGCCCTGGCGCACGACTCCGCCCCTCGCATCCCCATGACGTACAGCACCCGCGGCCGCCGCCCCAGGTCGAGCCCGGCCACCTGCTCGGTGATGAACTTCGCGCCGACGCCCCGCTTGAAATCCGACGTGCAGAATCGGTTGCGTGCATCCGGCCAGCGCTTCTGGACCCGCGACCGGATGTACTCCAGCAGTTCCAGGCCCACCCGCTTGCGCACGAAGAACGGCAGGTCGTAGGCGGCGGCCTGGCGGCGAGCCAGGTGCAGCGTGCCCGGCCACTCCATGCGGCCCATGTCGCAGTGCAGAACGACGACCCGGTCAAGCGCTCCGGCGGCACGCGCCGCCTGGACGACGACGTCGAGACACGCCTGGCTGTCCTTGCCTCCGCTGGAGTTGATGATGATGCGGTCGAAGCTCGACAGCTCCGGCCTGGGCGCGGGCGGCAGCTCCACCAGTACCGGCTGCTCCCACTTCCCCTTCACGTTCGTCCTGCTCATGGCCAGTCCTTCCGATCCTGACAACTTGTCATCTTAATTATGACATGTCATAATTAAGATGACAATAGATCGATGAGGAGGTCACCAATGCACCCGTCTCACCTGGCGGTCGCAGCCCAGGCGTGGGCCATCATGGGCGCGGCTGAGTCCACTGATGACCGGTCGACGCTGGTCTGGGCGGCCGGGGCGGCGCGCCTGACCCACGTCTCCTACTTCCGCAAAGCCTGGTACCTCCCCATCCGGCCGAGCCAGGAGCGGGCGGCGTGGGAGATGTGGGAGCAGGGCCGCGAGCTGGCGCCCGGCCGGTTCTACCGAGGCACGAACTACTTCGAGGTGGCCAGCACCACCGCGATCGGCTTCGGTCCGGTCTACGTGCGGGTGCCGTGGACCGCCTGCGCGGCGCTGATGCGCACCGCCGACCCGGCCTGGCGCGAGGTCGTCGACGCGCACTGCGCCGATTCGACGCGCGACGGGCATGACATCCGCAACTACGAGCTGGGCTGGCAGATATGGCAGACGCTGCGGCCCCAGCCGCCGACCCGCCAACTCGACCTGTTCGCCGCGCTGATGGCCTGAGCTGCGGCTCCACCGCTCGCCACCGGCCCCGGTCCTCCGGGTCGCCGGTGGCGCTGTCGTGTACGGAACGTAGCCGCACGCGCTGGTTGCCCGCTCCTCAACGGGTTCACTCTTCGTAGCGGCTCCTCCAGTGGAGACTGGAGAGTTCCGGCCGCGTTTTCGCAGCTCTAGGACCACCCCATCACACTCTCCACTGGAGACTGGACAGTTACGGAAGGTAAGCACGCTCTGGTCCTGGCGGCGTGTCCGGCGGCCCGAACGGGACCGACGGCACCCTCTATTCCCCGGAATCCGGACCCCCGAGCCGCGCCTCCGTCACCGCGGCGGCCGCCGCCGGCTGACCGTGGAGGCCGCATCAACTCGTCGGTGCGCGCATGGCTGCCGCCCCGGTGCGCGCACAGATCGGTTTCGTGCGTACGCACGGATGGGATCGGTGCGCGCATGGTTCCGAGTCGGTGCGCGCACGGTTGGGAGTCGGTGCGCGCACGGATTCCCAACCGTGCGCGCACGGATTCGGCTGTGGGGGGCGCATGGTTGCGGATCCGTGCGCGCACCGACTGGTCCCCGGTCCACGCGCATGATCTCCGGTCGCATCATGCGCGCGGCGAGCGGCACGGGCGGGCGTGCCCGCATCGACCCAACCGGCGACGCGCGCACGGTTCGCGGGTTCGGCGGGTTCGTCACGAAAGCCAGTTCGATCTTGCGTCGAGGACGGCCGCGCTCGCGCACGTGCGCGTGCCGCGCGCCGCCGCTGGCGCTCGCCAGCCTCCCGACAACCCGCCGCGCCCCGCCACGCAAATGCTTCCTGATCTGCCGTTATACGCCGCCGCTCCCGGCGGTGCTGCGTCCTGCGGGGCTCGCTCACGCGAATGTTCCTGTGGATTCCCGGCTGCCGCCGGGTCATGGGCGCGTTCCCGCCAGGCGCGTGAGCGCCTGGCGAATCGGCGCGCGAGCATCGCCCGGCGGGCGAATTGGCGCGCGGGCATCGCCCGGCGGGCGGATCGGCGCGCGGGCGGAAGTGGGCGCGCGCGGCGAATCGGTGCGCGCGTCGTCCGATGCGCGCACAGACTTCCGCGCGCGCACGCAACGATGCGCGCACGGATCGCCCGCACGAACCGGGATGGGTGCGCGCACGGACTTCCGTGCGGGGCCGATCGGTGCGCGCACAGAATCGGCGCCGGGACCGAACCGTGCGCGCACCGATCGGACTGACGCGCGCACGAAACCGCCCCGCACGGAAATCCGTGCGGGGCGGTGGTGATCGTGCGCGTCAGGCGTCGGCGCCACCGCTGGCGTCGGCAACCAGCTTCTGGGCGTTCTGGCGCGACAGGCCCAGCGGTTTGCCGACAGCGTCCCAGCTCGCCCCGGCGGCCTTCAGCGTCTTCATGCCCTGGAGCCGAGCCGATCGCACTCTGTGATCGATGGAGCCCGAGTGGTCGCTGCGCGCGGCATTGGCGAGCTTGGCCAGGATGGCCGGCAGGCGCTCCTGGATCGCACCCGCCTCGGGGGCGGCGGCCAGAGCCGCTGCCTCGTCGGCCAGGCTGGCCGTGAGCGCGGCCAGGGACCTGAGCTCCTGGGCCAGTTCCCCGGCCTCGTGAGCGAGCTTGTCGGCGCTGAGCTGCCGCTCGCGCTCGGCGAAATCCGTGCTCTTGGTCATCTCTCGTCCTTCGCGGTTGCCCGGGTGACTGCCCGGTGCTCATTCTCGCTGGTATGTCCTCCGGCCGCGGCCGGAGGGGTTGGTGCGGGCGTCCCGGTTGCCGTGCGGGCGAAGCCTGGCCGCTTGTCGTGCGGTCACCGCTCCGGCCCACCCTCCTCGGGGTGGGCCGGACGGAGACGTCACGAATGGGCGTGCTCGGGCAGGAGCCGCCAGGCCGCGCCGCCCTCGCAGGCGTACCGCACGCCGCCGGCGCCGATGGTCACGGTGTCGCCGGTGCTCAGGCTGCGCAGCTTCTGCGTGCGCACTGCGTCCGCCAGCGCCTGCCCTACGGCGAGGGCCGCTCCGCGCAGCTGGTTCACGGGAACGTTGCTGGCCTCGAACACCAGGTCCAGGATCTCGATCTCGCCGAGGTAGCCCAGATCGAGGTCGTCGACGTCGATGGCGACCTGGTCCTGCTGGGCACCGGGCCGATACCCGTCGGTGAACGAGCTGTAGCCGCTGGCCCGGTCGGAGTGGGTGAACCCCAGGGTGATCCGCATGGCGCTTCCTCTCTACTGGGCTCGGGTGGTGAACGCGCCGAACTGGCCATACCAGCGGTCGACGCGGACCCGGGCCGTCTCGTCGGCGGTCAGGACGTGGACGGGAAGCTCATCGACACCTTCGCGCATGGCGCGGTAGAGCCGGTGCGTGCCGTCGATGAGCAGCGGGACGTGGTTCCCGCCGACCGGGTCGGGCAGCATCGCCAGCACGAGCGGGATGGACAGGTCCGTGGTCATCGCGTACGCGGCGTCGAAGGTCTCCCGGTCGGGGCCGATGAGGCCGATCGTGTGCGGGTCGGGGTTGTCGATGCGGGTCAGGCCGAGCGCCTTCGCCCATTCCGCGACGCCCAGCGGCCAGGCCGGGCGGGGCGCAGCCTCGATGATCTGGAGTGCGGCGGTGACGTCGAAGGCCCACGGCCCCAGGTAGAAGAACTGGCCGGACTGGGCGGCCTGGGTGGTGGGGTTGGAACCTGGCATGGGGTGTCCTCCCGTGTCGGTGGTGAGCGCGATCCGCCTCCGTCTGGCGGCCACCGCTCCGGCCCGCACCCTGGCGCGGGCCGTGCGGAAGCCGTCAGCTCTCGAACGTGGCCGCGTACTCGTCGTCGTCCATGAGGACCGCGTCCTCGTACGGGCACCGCTCGGCGTGCGGGTCAGAGATGTGCTGTTGGCAGGCGCAGCACCGGCCTTCGTCGTCGAATCGGCCACCGGGGACCTTCCGGCCGATGGCGGCGAATCCGGCCCGGCTGAGGGTGTACTCGTCTTCGGCCACCTCGCCGCCATCGGCGTCGCAGATCAGCAGCAGTCCGTTCTCGACTGCCCGGTCGACCAGCGTGTGCCAGGCCGCGGGCACGGCCACAGCCCGGGTCGGCACGCCGATGCCGCCGTGCTGGGCGATCCGCGCCAGCAGGGTGTCGACAGTGGCCGGCTGGACGGCGGCCGCGCCGGTGACGACGGCGGCCGGGGCAGCGAGCAGCGCCCGTAGCAGGATGCGGCGGCTGACCTGCGGACCGGCGCTGGTGAGAAACGACATCGTGATCCCCTTCCATTGTGTCACTCTAAGTGTGACACGTACTTTTAAAGATGACAACTATTGAGACGGCTCGACACGGCCGGGCTAGGCGTCTCCCAGTGCGCTCAGGAGGTCGAGCTGCTGGACGGCCGGGCGCAGCGACAGCCAGATCTCGGCGGCTGTGCGGGCGCACCGCGTTTCGTGGTCGAGCCAGTCGGCCTCGGCGCGGGCGGCGCGCTCGGTGTCGTTGGCGAAGCCGTAGGTCGCGTCGCGGGCGTAGTCGAGGTTGAGGGAGTAGTAGGAGCGCGCGGTCATCTCGGTACTCAGGTGGCGGCGGCGCCACTCTGGCACGGTCGACATCAGGCGCGTGATGTCGGGCCAGCGCACGACGAGAATCTGCCGCTGGTCGGCAGTGAGGATGCGGATGCCGCTGGTGTCGGCGGCGTAGCGGCGGATCTCACCGATCCGGCCGCTGCGGACCAGGCTCGGGGGCTGGTCGTGCCAGACCGCCCAGAAGTAGAGGCTGTGGGTCAGCAGTCCTGCGCCGACCGCCCAGGTGATGTGGGCGCGGTCATCGCGGGCGGTGCAGGCGCTCAGGACGCCGTAGGCGGCGCGGCGGGCCTGCCGGACGTGGTTGTCGGTCATCGGTGCCGTCCCCGCTCAGGCAGCCAGCAGGCTGTCGAACAGGTCCAGCTGGACCGGGGCGGCGGCCGGGCGGCAGCGCTGCCACGCCTGGGATGCGAGCTGATAGCACCGCGTCTCGATCTCCTGCCACAGGCGGGCCTCGGCACGTGCCTCCTCGGTGCCGTACCAGGACATCTTGCGGCGCGGGTCGTACTCGGGGGTGCGTTCACGCCGGGTGCGCATTGCCTCGCGGATCTCGCGGTGCAACGCCGCGCCCACCCGCTCCGCAGTCATCAGTGCGGCGATCCGCGTCCACGGCACCGTCCACACCGGGTCGCGGCCGGTTCCCGACCGGGTGAGCGCCACGCCCTTGGCGGTGCTGGCCACCCACAGGGTGCCGGTCTGGGAGACGGCGGTGTGGCGGGCGAGCCGGGCGGGGTCGGCGGGCAGGGTGTAGAAGTCCATGGCGTGCCGCAGGGTCGCCGCGCCAGCCGCCCATGCGCGCAGTGCGTCGGGCGCGGTCGGGTCGTGCAGGATCGCGTGGCAGTCGTCGGTGAGGGTGGGGATCATGGCTGGCTCCTTGGAGGTGGCTGACGTCAGGCCGCGAAGAGGTGGGTGAACAGGTCGAGCTGCTTGGGCGCGGCGATGGCCCGCTGGACGCGGCCATACCAGGTCTCGGCCCAGCGACGGCAGTTGTTGCAGATGCCGACGTGGGTGCAGCCGGTCATCCGGATCTGCTCGTAGCGGGCCTGCGCCGACCAGGACAGCGAGTCCGCCGAGGCGAGCTGGTGGGCGCACCTGGCCAGGCCGGACACCTTGACGCCGAATCCGTGCAGCCGCAGGCCGCGAGCCGCCAGCGCGCCGACGATGGTGACCAGCTCGCTCGTGCGGCTGCGGCGGCAGACCGAGCCGAGTCCGACCAAGGGGGCGGCGGCCAGGTCGACACCGGCGGCCCGGTACGCCTCGACGTGGGCGAGGTAGTCGTCGACCGTCCAGCCCTGCAGGATGGGCAGCCAGGGCGCGTCGGGGAACTCCTCGCGCAGGTACAGGTACGAGTCGAGAGTGAGGGCCTGGTGGTCGGCGACGGTGAGCCCCGTCTTGGCCAGCATGTGCGGCTCGCACATCCAGTCCTGGATCGACACGAAGTCAGGCGGGGTGCCCAAGTCGTCCATGAGGCGGTAGACCCGGCCGCCGAAGGTGTCGGGGTCGACGCTCCACTCGCCGTGGGCCGAGAGCTCGCTGAACGCGCCGGAGTCCAGCGCCCAGTGGCAGCGCGCCTTAGGTGCGTTGTCACCGCGGCCGCGGTAGCGGGCCAGGGTGTGCATGGACACCATCAGCGGCACCGAGGACGACTTGAGCCAATGTGGCCGGTGTGTGCCGAGGTAGAACGTGCAGGTCATCAAGGCCTCCGTGAGGGGCAGGGTGTCCCTTTAAGTATGACATGTCATGCTAAATATGACAACCTTTCTCCTGATGAGCCCCCAGACGGAAGCACCGGCCTGCCTCGTCGAGGCAGGCCGGTGCCGGGTGGGGCGTCGAGCTAGCGCAGCAGAGCGTCGAAGCAGGCCAGCGAGAAGATGACCTCGGCGTGGTCGGCGTCCAGGTCGACCACGTCCGGGCGGAGCCTGGCTATTCCGGGGAATCTTGCTGGGCCGCTGATTCCACTGGAATCAGCCCGCCCGTCACACCTGCGGCCGGCCGGACCCGACGGCGGCGCTGATCGCTGATTCCATTGGAATCACGAGCCTGCGGGGCTGATTCCAATGGAATCAGCTCGTGGCCCCCAGGCGTCGGGGATGGAGTCAGAACAGCGCGAGCTGCCCCGGCAGTGGCTCTGGGTCCACCGGAGCGGGGATGGCCAGCTGCCCGGCCTGTTCCCGCCACGGCCGGGGGATCTCAATCGCGCGCCGGTACGCGATGAGCTTGGCCTGCGGGGTCTCTGCCTCGTTGATGGCCCGCTTGATCGCCTCCGCCCGCTGCTGCCGGCCACGAGGGTCGGCGAGCGGTGACGATCCGCCGTGGCGGCCGCGACGGTAGTAGTCAAGGGTGTTCAACGCGACGGTTCCCGCGAGCAGGTGGTGCGGGTTGACACAGGAGTGCTCGTCGCAGTGGTGCATGACCACCGGCGGAGGGGCCCCGCGCGTGTGCAGCAGCCACGCGAACCGGTGCGCGCGCACCGGGCTGCTCCCGCCTGGGCCGAGATGGAACTCGCCGTGCCCGGAGCTGCTGATCGTCCGGAGCCACGGCATACAGGCATCCGGCAGCCCTGGGTCGTACACCTTCGCACGGAACCTGGCCTGGGCCTTGGCATCGTCGAGCCAGGGCGTGAGGTCAATCTCTCGGCGCCTGCCCCGGGAGGGGGCATCGAACAGCGGGGTGGTCATGACCGGCTCTCCTCCTGGGCGGCCCGGAGTCACAGGGCTGCGTCTTCTGCTGGGCGCTTGGTGCGGTGCAACGCAGCCCACTCGTCGGTGAGCTGGTCCAGCCGGGCCAAGGTACGCCGCAGCGGATGCTGGGCGGCCAGGGCCTGCACGGCCGGCTCAGACCCCAGCGCCACAGTCGTCTCGGTGAGCTGGACGAACCACCCAACTCCGCGGCTGGCATCGCGCGTCAACGAACGCAGGTCGACCACCGAGCTGTACGCGTCGTCGCCCAGGTCGAAGTCCCCGACGCCCTCGTGCGCGATGAGGACTGCGGCGTAGCGCTCCAGGACCTCGCGGTTGCGGTCGAGCCACGCCCGCAGGACGTCGACCGGCTCGGTCCGTTCGGTTGGCGACGACGCGGCGGCCGAGGCCGGGGCTGGCATGTCCCGGGCGTCAGGGTGGTACTTGCGCAGCGGTGGCCGCCCGGACAGCTTCAGGCTCAACCGGTGCCGACGCTGGCTGACCGCCGGCCCGGTGGTAGCACCGAGCATGACTGCCACGCGTGGCAGTGGGATGCCCGCCTTGTCGGCAGAGGCCAGCAGCCACGCCTCGAACGCCTCGCCCTGCCACCACAGCCAGTGCCGCAGAATCAGCCCGTCGGCGACCTCCTCGGCGCGCACCCCGACCGGCAGATCCCTGCCGGACCGACGCATCAGGTACTCCAGCACCAGGCGCGGATCGTCCGACAGCAACTCGAACTCGTCGTCCACCCGCCTGCGGCGCTCGTAGATCCGCTCGATGGCGTCGGCCATGTCTCGATCGCTCGGCCGGGGCGGGGTCGTCATGGCAAATATTTTATTTCGCCCGACAGACGCACGCACCCCCGACACGTCCGCATCGGGGGTGCGTGCTGGTCAGGCGGTGAGGACAGCAGGCTGCCGCCCTCGCCGCAGGGTGCTCAGGCCCGGGTTCCGGCGCGCTCCGAGTGGCTGAGCAGGTGGCACCAGGTGCCGCTCACGGCGTTCCACCACTGGAGCTCCTGGCCGGGCTGGAGCGGGATCTGCTTCTCGACCCAGCGCACGGCCTCCAGGTGAAGCGCGGCCGTCGAGGGTGCGGGCGCGTTCGCAGCGCTGTAGTAGGCGGTCACCGTCGGGCGGTCACCGGGGAAGCGGTTCAGCTCCGACAGCTCCCGCATCACGAACTGGCGGCCAGCCTTGAGGAACTTGTTCAGCTTGCGCTGGTGGTCGTACTCCTCGACCAGCTCGTTGAGGACGTGCTCGGTGGAACACGTCTCGCCGTGGTGGCGGCACGCGGTCGCGAAGGCGTTGATCTCGTCGTAGCCGAAGGTGCGCATGTCCTTGGGCTCGAACATGGTTTCGCCGCCGACCCCCCGGTCCTCGATCGTGCCCACAATCCGGCTGCCAAGGCGCAGCGTCGAGACGCAAGCCACCCCGCGCGAGGTGTTGAGTTCCCGCAGCGAGGTCGCCTTGAGGTCGGTGTGCGGGACCTGCAGGCCGGTGTGCGGCAGGGTGTGCAGGGTCTGGTCGGTCATGATCTCTCCCGTGATGAAGACTGGTGGGTGGGTGGTCCGGGTGCCCCGCCCCGGTCGGGCGGGGCACCCTTCGTCAGTGGTTGGCCTGGGTGGTCAGGCCCGGTCGGGCACGGCGCGGGCCTCGAACTCCGGGTCGATGCCGAACATCTCGCCGTCGTCGGTGCAGACCCACCCGGTGTGGGTGTAGCCGTCGATCGACAGGCACTCGTCGGCGAACTTCATCGCGCTCTCGGTGTCGTCGCGGGCGATGTCGGGCCCGGCGGTGATGTGGTAGACCGGGCGCGGGTTCTGGTCGTAGGTGAGGCTCCAGCCCTCGCCGTTGTCCTGGAACACCAGCCGGTAGACGCGTTCCTCGCGCCCGGCGACCGGACTCTCCTGGACCGCGTTGTCGCCTTCGGCCAACTCGTTCTCCTCGTTCTCCTCGGCCTGCTCGGCCAGCACGTCCACGTCCTGCTCGGCCGAGCCGTCGACCGGGTCGACGGCCGTCTCCAGGTCACCGACCGCGTCGTCCAGGTCCGCGTCGTCAGGCTGCTCCGCAGCGCTGGCCAGCGACACGAGCGGGCCGCTGCGCAGCACCGACTTGCTGACCCGGCCGGGCGTGATGCCGAGTTCCTTGGCCTGTGCCGCGTCCACGTCGTCCCAGGTCTGCGGCTTCAACCCCAGGGCAGCACCGATGTGCCGTTCAGCCCACTTCTGCGCGGAACCGCTCTGGGCGTCGTACCAGCTGCTGAGCTGGCCGCCGCCGGTCACCAGCGCCGTCGTCGGCTCATCGATGGTGGACAGGCACCACCCGGCCTCCTCGCTGTGCCAGAGCAGGAACTGGGTGGTGCCTTCGGGGATGGACACCCCGTGGGCGGCGACGTGCAGCCGGGCCTTGGCCAGGTCGATGCGGCGCTGCTCCCACTCGTTGGGGACGTAGCCCTCGGCCGTCAGATCCTCGATCCAGGCCAGGTGGTGTGCGTCCAGGTGCGCCGAGTTCGCCACGGCGATCTCCCGGCGCGTCAGCGCCAGCGCGTGGGCTGCCGTCGACCGGACCGGCCAAGGGCGGCCGGCGATGTCGTCCCACCAGGTCGAGTAGGACTCGCCCTTGCCCGGCTTCGGCCCGCCGATCCCCGCCGCGGTCAGCCATCGCATCGCCATGCGCTTCTCGTCCTGGCCCGTCCGTGCGATCAGCGCGTCGGCGATCGTCGAGGCCGCCTCCGGCAGCTTCGGCGCGGCGGCGGCGAGCAGCGCTGCCGTCTCCTCGCGGGCCTCGGCCGCCTGCTGCTTCGCCTTCTCGGCGGCGGCCTTGCGCTCGTCCTCCTGGGTGCGGTTGTCTTTGGCCTTGATCGGTCCGTCGGAGTAGTAGTCGAGTTCGCCCTTGTGGCCAATCGCCGCCACGAGCGTGCCCGCCTCGCGGGCCGCAGCCAGCGCCTTCTCACCTACGACGCGGTGGCTGTAGGCGCTGCCGCCGAACCGCTTGTTGGGGTCGACCACCTTGACGCCCTGCTCCTTGGCCTTCTCCATCGACGCCTGCGTGCGCGCGGCGGTGTCCGCAGCGGCCTGCGCGTTGCGGATCGCCTGCTCCATCCGCATCGGGTAGGTGGCGTCCGCCATGAGTTTCAGCACCGGCAGGTGCAGCGCGGAGTCCACTGCCGCCAGTTCGAGCGCGTCGCCGATCCGCAGCGTCGCGGCGTCGACGGCCGCCTGCGCGTCCTCGTGCAGGCGCAGCAGCTTGAGCCGCTTGGAGACGTGCGACTGAGAGACGCCGTAGCCCTTGGCGATGGCGTCCTGGCCCCGGCCAGCCTGCTCGGCCCGCTGGTACGCGCGGGCCTCCTCCATCGGCGTCAACGCCTTGCGGGCCGTGTTCTCGGCGATCATCACGTCGAGCTGGGCGAGCGCGTCGTCGGCGATCGCGTCGCTGCGCACCACCACCTGCATCTCGTGGTCCGCGCCGTACAGGTGCTCAATCGCCGCCCGGCGGCGGTGACCGACCAGGACCACATACAGGGCAGTGTCCGGGATCTCGTCCGCGAACTGCGGCCACGCGCCACGCACCCGGTCGGCGGGAAGCACCACCGGCGACTGGATCAGGCCGGTCGCGCCGATGGACTCGGCCAGCTCGGTGATGTCGCCCAGGTCTTCGCGGGGGTTGGCCGGGTGAGCGACCACCGCGCTCATCTGGACGGCCCGGAGGGCGGGCACCGCGGAACCCGAAGAATCCAGGTCGGTCGCCGTTGTCATGGTCACTCCTTTGCTGGGGTGTCTGGGTGGCCGCTGCCTACAATCCCGGCCACATCACAATCATGTCATGCTAAATATGACACGTCAACTTTAATATGACAGTTGCGTGTCTGGGGGGTGATTCCGTTGGAATCATTGGGTTTCCGGGCACGTCTCGGTCCCGCCGCTGATTCCGTTGGAATCGGCGGGATCAGCCGACACGCCGAAGCTGCGCAGCAAAGTGCGCAACAGCACGGCGGGGGCGGTACGGTGCCCGCGTGAGTGAGAGTGCCGAGGACGTCCTGTCGCGGCTGCTGGGCAACCGGCGGGCGGTCGCCGACCTAAACGCCGCCATCGACCGGGACATCGCCGAGTTGGTCGACACGCACCACCGTTCGCTGCGCAGGCTTGCCACCGACCTGGGGCTACGCAGCGACAACTCCGTCCGGCTCGCGGTGCGCCGTCACCGGGCGCGCACACAGGTATCGGACACAACACGCGGCGGCCGCACAGCCGCCAACCGCCGGGCTTCGGCGCGCAGGTAGCAGGAGGACATATGGCGCGACAGGCAGGACTGAGCAAGACCACGACCGACGACCTCGCCGAACGCCGGCGCAAGCGGGAGCACCGAGAGCTGATCGAGGGTGCCGTATCGCATGACGAGGGCTCGAAGACGCTGGTCGACCTCAAAGAGATCGCCAATCACCCTCACGAGCCGATGGAACGGCTCGACGACGTCACCGACCTGGTCGCCACCATCAAGTCGGCCGGTCAGATCCTCTCTCCGCCGGTCGTAGTGACCCGTGCGGCGTTCCTCGCAGCCTGGACCGATCCCCAGAGCGCCGAGGCGATCCGCGACGCGAAGTACGTCCTGCTGTTCGGACACCGTCGCTGCGAAGCCGCTCGGCAGCTCGGCTGGGAACAGGTCGAGGTCCGCATCGCCGACGACCTGGTCGACGCCACCGGCCGCGACCTGGAAATCCAGTTCATCGAGAACTTCTCTCGGCAGCAGTTGAACCCGATCGAAGAGGCACGCGGGCTGGCCGCGATCAAGAACCGTGGCGGTGTCAGCGAGCACGACATGGCCGACCGGCTCGGCATCTCCCAGGGGCAGATCAACAAGCGGCTCCAACTGCTGCGGCTCAGCGAGGAGCTCCAACTCGCAGTCATCGGCGGCAAGCTCGCGATGTACGACGACGGACCGATGCCCGTGTCGCAGGCCCTCGTGTATGCGAACCGGAAGGTGAGCACCGAAGACCAGGCACGCGCATGGGAGATCGCCAAGGAGAGGGGCCTGCGGGCCGAAGCCGCCTTCGCGGCGCTCCGCGTTGAACAGGAGAAGGCCGAGGGTCTGGCCGACGCGCAGCGCCGTGCCACAGCCGAGGGCATCGAGTACGTCGACGCCGGCGCGATGTGGGGCGAGCGGGCCGCTGATCACCTCCTGCGAGACGAGGGCGACATCCAGGCGGCCCGTGAGGCGGGCACGCTGCGCGTCACCACCGACGCCCGCGGCGGGATCGTCTACGCCACCACCACTCCGCCGGAGGTCACCGCCGGGGCGGTCGCACCGCGGCAGCGTGTCGCCGACGACGAACGGCGCATGGCCACCCAGGCCCGCAAGGCGGCGTGCCGTCGCATCGCCGGCCGCAAGCCCGCCACCGCCGACGCCGCCCGGCGCCTGGCCCTGATCGTCACCGACCGCACGAGCGCGTACGGCGAGGCTCTGAAACTGGCGCACGGCTGGTTGCAGGCCAGCGACGTCGGCCCCGATGCCAGCGACGCCTACGAGTTCCGCGACAAGATCCGCGCCAGCGGCAACGACCAGCTCGTCGTCCACCTGGCGTGCGTCATGGCCCTGGCCTACGACGAGATCCGGGCCAGGGACCCCGAGCGCGAGTGGGACACCGCCGACGCCGCCCACATCGACCGCCTCGTCGCCGAGGCCAGCTACGAGCCCACCGCGTGGGAACTGGGCCAGCTCGACCGGGCCCGCACCAACAACTCCGCACCCGTCGGCGCCGAGTCCGGCACCGACTGACCTACTGCGTCTGGAGACACCATGGCCTTCAAAGTCGCAACAGCCAACCGGTCGGGGGGATGCGGGAAGACCACCACGCTCACGTCGATCGCCGCACTGGCCAACAACGACATGCTCGAATGGATCAAGCAAGGCTGGACCATCCGGGGCCGCAAGCCTCGAATCCTCATCATCGACCTCGACGGGCAGTGCGATTCCAGCTACTACCTGGGCGTCGCCGATCCCGACTCGCTGTGCATGGTCTGCGGCGAGCGGTTCGACGACGAGCTGGAGCCCAAGGAGCGCCAGCCCGAGGACATGTGCGACGGCGGCCGCTGGCACGAGCCCATCCCCAACATCATGGACGTCCTCAGCGCCGACACCTCCATCCGCGAAGCCATCCGGGCGACCAACCTGGAGCTGGTCGACCTGCTGCCCGGAACCAAGCACCTGGAAGCGGCGGAGAAGAACCTCGCCAGCGCGACCGGCGCCGAGTTCCGGCTGATGGACGCCGTCGCCGAGATCGAAGACGAGTACGACCTCATCCTGTTCGACAGCCCGGCGTCCTACGGCCTCATCGCGGTGAACATCTTCATGGCCACCGACGACGTGATCGCCTGCGTCAAGGCCGGCATGAAGGAGATCCGGGCGCTGGTCCACCTGGAGCACACCATCAAGCAGATCAACACCAAGTTGAAGCATCGCGTGCGGCCCCGCGCAACCAAGATCGTGGCGGTGCTGGTCACCGATGCCCCCGGTTCGGTCAACCACGGCAAGGCATACCAGGACGCGGTCAACTTCGCCCGGGACGAGTACGGCGAGCTGGTCGTCACTCCGGTGACCCGTGACGTTCGCGTCATCGAGGCGTACTCCGCACGGCAGCCTGTGCCGCTGTACGACCCGTCCAGCAACGCCGCCAAGGCGTTCGGCAAGGTCTACCCCGAACTGATCGGCAAGGGCGTGCTGCCCAGCCAGCGCACAGCAGCGGGGGTCTGACCTGTCTGCATCCGCTGATTCCAGTGGAATCAGCCCACATGCAGCAGCAGCCGTGGTGGATACACAAGGGCCTGGTGGTCGCGAGGCGACCCCAGGCCCAAGGTATTCCGGAGAATGTCAGGCCGCCGCCTGCTGGCTCGGGTAAAGCGACATCAGGTGAGCAGCCGCCGCAGGCGACAGCCCTGTCAGTTCCTCGGAGCTGGGACCCCCGGTCATGTCCAGGTCGTCGGAGAGGTCGCCGACATACGCGACCACCACCCGGGCCCGCACCGGGACGGTCGCGCCGACGTCGGGCAGCACGTCCCCGTTGACGAACACCATGGTCCGGTCGACCTCGTACGGCTCGCGGGCCTCGACGACAGCCTCGATGTCGTAGGTCGGCAGCATCTTGGCTCGCTCCAGCATGTCCTGGTGCGCCTCGACCAGCGTCAGGTCGTAGTGACCGTCCCGCGCCTTCGGTGCGGACCCCGGCCAGACATACACCCGCATCGTCCCGAACCGGCCGTCGCCGCAGTCCACCACGACCACGAACTCGGCGGGACGAGCTTCGTCGCCGATCCGGATCGCCGATACGACCGGCCAACCGTCCCACCCGACGACCTGCGGAACCCGGACGCCTGCGGCTTCGGCGGCTTGCTCGGCGGCGATCTCGGCGCGGGCCCGGGTCAAGCTGGCCAGGATCAGCCGCACGATCGCTTCCTCGTCATCGAGCGGCTGCGGCTCGACATACCAGCCGGACACTCCGTGGTCGTCGCGGCTGATCGAGAAGTTCGCGGTGTCGCTGGTGCCCTCCGTCCAGCCAGGACCCTCGAAGCTGCCCGGTCCCGCAGCCAGTTCGTACTGTTCTTCGCCGCCGATCGTCACCGTCTCACCGATGTAGATCGTGGCGGTGCCGCCACCCGTCTGCTCGACGTACGCCTTCACGCCCTCGTCGTCCAGCAAGGCGACGATCCGGTCGAAGCTGATCGTCAGCGCCTCTTCCGGCCAATCCTTCGACGTCCACCGGTCGACCGCGCGGTCGATCAGCATGGAGTCCTCGGGCTGATCGGCGCGCGTCTTCGGCCCGCGCAGCAGCACTGCGGCGAGCAGGGCGGCGGCGATTGCTTCGACCGCCAGGTAGGCCACGAACTGGCCAGCGGAGATACCGCTGATGAGCCAGGCGCGGTCAGGCACTAGGGCGGCCAAGAGGCTGATCATGAACTCGGTCATTGCGTCTCCCATCCGAATATTGTGTCCCCTTAATTATGACACGTCATGTTAAATGTGACAAGTTGAGCGGATGGGTCTGCTCATAACGAAACCGGCCTGTCCTGGGCGGACAGGCCGGTGTGGATGAGCATGGCTACCGTCGAGAAGGGTCGGCCCCAGACAACGGGGCGATAGTCGCCCCATGCGGTGCGGTGATCCGTCGGTCGCACGTGTTGCAGACGTAGCCGCCGGTCCACGGCCGATCACCCTCATGGGACTCGCCGTCGTCGTCGACCATGTGGAAGCCGTCGCCATCTTCCTGGCCGTTGCCGCACAGGCAGGTCCACTCGTCCCAGGCATCGGACAGGATGTAGCGCTGAGCGGCGTGGTCCCGCCCGCTGCTGGCCGTGTTGATGTCGGTGCCGGCCTCGTCGGCCCACACCTTGGCCAGGTAGTAGTTGCCGGTCGGCAGGTCCGACCGCTGACCGGCGAGCAGGTACATGTTGATGGCGAGCTGGTCGTCCGTCGGTGGGACCGCGGGGATGCCCGGCACGGCGGCGACGATGCCCCAGCGGCCGCGGATCTCACCCGCGTACGCGGCCAGCCCGACGAGCGGGTCGCGGAAGTAGCCAACTTGAGCTGGCTTGCGGATGTCTGCCTCGACGGCGCGGCCGGTGAAGCGGGCCAGCTTCCATACCCGGCCGGGCTCGGCCGGCGCGATGTAGAGGGTGCCGTACACGGACTCGGGGGAACCGGGCTGGTGGTCGAGGGTCGTCACCAGGACTCCTTCCAAAGAGTTATGTCCTCTTTAGTATGACACGTCCTAATTAATGCGACAATGCCATTGGGGGTTCACGTCGACATTCCGGGGAATCGGCGGGCGGACGGCCGTGAACGGGTCCGCAGCTCGATACACACGACAGCGGCGCCCCGAGCGTCGGGGCGCCGCTGTCGCATCGCGCTCGGCGTTACTCGGCGGGCGGGGCGGAGTTGGCGATGTCGAGCAGGACCTGGCGGGCGGCCTCGGTGTCGCCCAGGGCGCGGTGGCCGCCGTCGAGCGCGATCCGCCCCTCGTAGTGCCACCAGTCGCTGCGGGCCTGCATGATGCAGCCCCACCGGGCGGGGCCCGGCAGGACGCCGACGTCGGCGCCGGCGCGGCGGGTGTCGGCGCGGACCATGCGCCTGTCGAAGGACTCGTTGTAGGCCAGGACACGCCGGTCGCCGATCGCCGCGAGCACCTGCGGCAGCACCTGTGCCCACGTCGGCGCATCGGCCACGTCCTGGTCACTGATGCCGTGCACCCACTGGGCCTCCGGCGAGATCGGCCGACCGGGGTTGACCAACGTGTCGAGCAGCGTTGATCCGGTCGCGGCGTCGATGATCGCGATCTCGCAGACGGAACCGTCGAGGTCGGTGGTCTCGACATCGAGGACGACGGCGGTTCCGGGCTGGAGCATCCGCCGCGCCCAGTGCACCGTCCGCCAGCGCAGGGTGAGCAGGTGGACCCTGGCCCGGTGCGCGGCCAGGTCCGGATCATCGTCGAGCAGCTTGCCCATCTGCTCAGCCGTGGGTTGCAGCGCTGGGTCCAGCGTCCAGTTCAGCACCCACCGCTCCGCAGGCGGGTCGTACACCACCCAGGCGCGGATGCCTCGGGCTGCCTGGATGTTGCGGCAGAAGGACCTCAGCGCGTCACCGGCCCGCTTGGGCGCCTGCACGTGCGCCCGCAGCGGCGACCGCTGGCCCTTGCCAGCAGCACGGACGGCGTCCCAGTCCACACCGGGCAGCGTCAGGACGGCGTCGATGTCGGCCGCGAGGTAGCCGGGCACCCGCAGCGTGTGGGTGTAGCCCGCCCGCGCCGACTCCACCTCGAACGAGCCTGCGGTGGCGACCCAGCCGGCGGCCACTATCAGATCCCAGTCCGTCCGACGGATGCTCAACCTCGCCGCGGCCTCGTTCGCACCGAGCAGGCGCACCGCGTCCAGCCCGGCGTTGAGCTCCGCGTCGGCGGCCAGCGCCTCGATGTCCTCACGCCGCCACATCCCGCCCGGGCCAGTCGTGAACCGCCGCTCGCGCACCACTCGGTCGAACTCGGCACGCCTCCATCCGAGGCTGCGCACCGCCGTCCACGTGCTGTACGCCGCCGGGGCACCGGCCCGGCGGTCGTCGACGGCCTGGCGGACGGCCTTCACCGGCACACGGTCCAGCTGCGCCGGGCAGTAGTGGTTGTACCCCCCATTGGAGACGGTGGCCACGGGGATCTGCCCCACAGCGGCCAGCACGTCGACGTCATCGCGGACGACATCGAGCCCCGTGCGGTGTGCCAGCAGCAGCGCCGCGTCCGCCGCCCACACCGGCGGCCGATCGCCGACCGCCTCGCGTACGACCTGCGCGAACTCGGCCACGATCTGGTCCGCGACGGTCTGCGACCAGCGGCCATGCTTGGGCGCCGGAATGAGTCCTTGGCGCAGCGCCACGGCGAGCTGCCACACCTGCAGCCCGACGTACCCCGCCAGGTCCTGCTGCCCGAAAGTGCGGCTAGCCACGGCGACCCCCACCCACTGCCCGCCGGCCCGGGATCGCCGCGACCTCCAGTCTCATCTGCAACATGTGCACACCCTGACACATCCGGCAACATCTGTCAAAGTCCATATCCCCAGGTCAGACCGCCGAATGTGGCGGTAAGTAACGTAACTTACCGCCGTGACGGCGGCCCGCGACCTCGCGGATCGCGGCGCAGTCGCTCTGCTTCCTGACCTGCGGTTTCCGCCACTCTTGCCTGGTCAGCGACACGGACCGGGTAGAGGATCTGAGAATGCCCGCTGCACCGCGACCCCGGCTCCGGCCCCCTGTCACGGTGATGGCGGCCGCCGCGGCCGCGTCGTGGCCGGTCGGCGAGGGCTGGCTCGCGGAGCCGAAATGGGACGGCTGGATAGCGATCGCCTTCCGCACGCCGGACGGGGTCTACCTCCAGTCGCGGCACGGCCGGGACCTGAGCCGGTACTTCCCCGACGTCGTGGCGGCCGCGATGCGCCTACCGGTCGGCACCGTGCTGGATGGGGAGCTCGTCGCGTGGGCTGGGCACCGCACGGACTTCGCTCTGCTGCAGCGCCGCGTCAGTCGGCCTGGCGCCGATCCGCCCGTGTACTTGGTGTGCTTCTACCTGCTGGAACACCCCGGCGGCGTCCTGGTCGACGAGCCGCTGTCCGTCCGTCGCGCGGCGCTTGAACAACTCCTGACCGCCTATCCGCACCCTCAGCTGGTCATCTGTCCGCAGGCGACACCGGCGGCCGCCGTCGACGAGTGGGCGCTCTGGGACCAGGCGGGCATTGAGGGGGTGGTCTTCAAGCCCGCGGCTGGCAGCTACCGGCCAGGAAGCCGGGACTGGCGCAAGGTCCGGACCATGCACCCGGTCGACCTGGTGGTAGGCGGCGTCACCGGCAGCCTGAACCGGCCGGGAACGCTGCTGCTCGGCGAGGCCGTTGGGCACCAGTTCTACTTCCGGGGCCGTACCGCGCCGCTCGCGGCCCGCGACAAGGAGCAGCTCGGCGAGCTGCTGCCACTGCTGGCCGGAGGTGGCCGGCCGTGGCCGAACCCGATGCCGGGGCGGTGGGTGAACTTGACCGCCGAGCAGCCGCTGCCCTACCACGGGGTCGAGCCTGTCCTCGTCGTCGAGGTCGACGCCGACACGGCCGTCGACCACGGCCGCTATCGCCACATGCTCAGGCTGCGACGCGTACGCCTGGACCTGCTGTTCTGACCAGGTGAACCCGGCCGGATCGGCCGGGGCTACCACCGGTCCTGGGCGGCGGACAGCGCGGCGACGGCGTCGGCGACGTGCGGGTGGTACTTGCAGTGGTGCGGCCAGATCCTGCCTGTGAGCAGCAGCGATACGGCGTCTTCCAGGCGCTCGACGACGATGTTGTCGTCCCATCCGTACGCGACCGCCTGGGCATGAAGGTCGGGAGAAAAGGCCAGAGCCTGTGCGAGGACGTCGGGTCGGATGGTCAGTCCGAGACGGGCGAAGATCTGCTCTGCGGCGGCGCTGACGTCGGTGTCGGTCACGTCCGGCGGCGTGACGTCCAGCGCGGCGTATCCGGCTTCCCGCAGCACTTCTGCGGCCTGGATGATGTTGGCTCTGGCGTCGTTGCGCCGCTGAATGGACAGGCTGGAGGGCTTGCCGAAACGGTCCAGCTTGCCCGTGTGCGCCACACCGCGCCAGTGGTCGCCATGCGTGTCGTGCCAGCTCATGACGTCTGCGACGGCTGGCGCGCTGGTGTGGTGGCAGGCCCGCAGCAGCCGCTCGCCGATGTCGTCGGGCAGGTCGACAGCCAGCAGGGCGGTGAACTGACGGTCCGCGGCGCCCCACGGACGGCCGCGCCGGCCGCGCACACCGCTGGGCAGTTCTGGCCACTCCTGGTCGAACCAGCCACGGGCGGCCATGTTGTCCCGCAGCGCCGGGAGGATCACCGCAGCGATGCTGCCGCGCAGCCGTCCCGCCTCCCGCAGCACCTTGAACTGCACGTTGTTGTCCGCGCGCATCTGTGCAAGCTCGGCGTTGGCGGTCTGCAGCGCCGCCTCCGTGTCCAGCTCCTGACGCCGGCGGGCTCGCCACCCGGCCTCCACCGGCTGCCACATGGCCACGAGGGCCGTGAGCCCCTGGTACATGTCCTCATCACACCGGACACGGAAGGCGACAGACATGCACCGCAGTCTAAAGCACCAGCATCCGCCCACGATGGCGGCGGTAAGTTACGTTACTTACCGCCGTTGTCAGTGGGGCGCGGCGGCCCGGTCAGCTGTGGGTTCTCAGCGAATCTGCGCAGTGTCCCAGTTGAGTTGAGCAAACCTGCGCATTGGTCCCAGTTGATCTGCACACAATCGACTCGTCTACACCGCGCAGCACACGCGGGCCGGGCATGGTCACCATCTGCACGCAGGGGCCGGCCGACACGCCAGCCGGGCCCTGCGTGCGGTCAGTGCGCAGCTGGCTGGGGCGGGTACCACCACATCTCGAACCACTCGTGCGGGTCCAGGCCGGGCTCGTGGCTGGTGTCGCTGTTGACGACCGTCCAGCCGTCCCGGTCGTGCAGCACCTTGGGCTGGGCGTAGACGAACGTGCGGGCGGGCAGGCCGGTCGGGACGACGATCGTGGCGTGTCGCCAGGCGTAGGCCAGGGTGTAGAGGGACCGGCCGCGCCAGGCGGGCACGTCGTAGCTGTCGGAGCAGCGCAGGATGCGCTGGCCTTCGTGCTCCTCCTCGATGGCGGCGGCCCATGCTGCGGCGATGCGTCGGCCGCCGTGGTGGACGGTAGCGACGCACCAGGTCTTGCCGGGCTTCTCGTCCAGACGCGGGGTTTCGGCGTCACGCCACATCTGCTCCAGCAGCGCGGCGTCGGCGCGGACGGGGCCTAGCAGCTCCTCGTACGCGGCCTCGCCCATGCGCACGGTGACCAGCTCTACGGGCGCGGGGGTGGTCGGGGTCATGGCCTGCTCCTTCACTGGTCGAGTGCGTCGGCCACGAGCCGCGCGAGGATCTGTTCGTCAAGGCCGTCCCGGCGGTACGGCCGCGGGTTGTCCCCACCGTTGACCAGGGGCAATTCCATGTCGTTGCCCTCGACGTCGACGCTGCGGTGTACCCATGCGGCGCCCTCGCGGATCAGGCCGGCCACGACGTCGGCGGGCAGCAGCTCGGCGAGCTGGACGTGGCGGCGGTCGGTGCCGTACTTGGCGCGCACGCGGCCGACACGTACGAACAGCTTGTAACCGAAGTGGGCGCCGGGCGTGGCGTCCAGGTCGGTTGAGAAGTCGCAGAACACGACGGGTGTACCGCCCCGGGCGAGATGGAACGCGGTCGTGCGGTCGCGGACGGTGGCCCAGCCTCGGGCCCACATCGCGGCTTCGACGCGCTGCCAGGTGGCGGCGTCGGCGCCCGCGCCGCGCAGGTACACCGCCGGCGTGAGCGCGGGCTGCTGTGGGGCCTGGCCCTGCGGGTCCTTGCCCTGGATGGCGTAGATCCGGGTGCGGTCCTTGGTGCCCAGCGCTCGGGCGACGTCGCTGACCGGCGTGCTATCGGCCAGGGCGTCGCGGATGGCCTGCTCCTCGGCGAGCTTGGCTGCATCGACGGCCCGGCGGGCGACGGCGATGCGCTGCGGCCATGTGTTCGAGCTGGTCATGGTGTCCTCATTCCTGCGGTCAGCCGGAGTAGCTGTCGAAGTGGTCCTCGCAGGTCCAGCCGAGCGAGGCGAGCATCGTGGGCGTCTTGGGGCAGCCGCGGCGCAGGCAGCGCTTGGTTTCCTGCGGCCGGGTGATGCCCTCGACCAGCGTCGGGGCCGGGAGGGAGGCAGCCGGGGCGCGGCGGGGGCGGCGCGCCGCAGCCCATGCGTCCACGGCGTCGGCGATGACCTGGACATCCTGCGCGGTGGGCAGCGCCCACACTTTGCGCTCGGCATCGAACGCGCCGTGCAGCTTCTTGGCCTGTTCGCGTACCGCGTCGGCCTCGAACGGGATGCGCACGATGTGGCCGCTGTCCAGCGTGGCCTGCACCTGGCTGCGGCGCTGTTCGGCGGCCAGCACCAGCGGCACCACCTGGTCGCGCTTGGCGGTCGACACCCACCGCACGCGCTTGTCGGCGTCCCAGTTGGACTTGAGGGCGATCAGGTCCTGGTTGAGCTGGGACTTGTAGCCGCACCGCACGTAGATGCGGCGGCCTTCCTGCCACGCGCGGTCGATCGGGATGTCTGGGTGGAGGGGCTTAGGGGCGGTCATCAGGGCCTCCTGGCTGGTGAGGGACCATCTCCCTCGCGGTGTATGAGCATCATACATTGGCGTATGACTTTCATACAACGCCAGTCACGACCACATGATCGAACTGAGCCGTGCCCACCACGGAGCAGCACCTGGCCGACCGACCCGTGGCCGCAGCACGGCCCGACCCGGCCCGGCCAGCTACCGCGACGACGCCACCGCGATCGTCATCGGTCGCCACACACCCTGATTTCGCAGATCAACTGGGCACGACCTGAGCCGTCTAAGACCCACTCAATCTGCGCAACCCCAGCTCAGGCCCCCGGGAGTGCGCAGATCGACTGGGAACACACATCAGCCGGGCCGCCGCCGCGTTCAGAGAGCGATGATCGCGGTGGCCACCCACAGCCAGCCCTTGTGCCACGCCTGGTCCAGCTCGAACGCGCCGCTTCCAGGTCCGTACTCGAACCTGCCGTCGGCGAGCGGCTTGGCATTGTGCTGGAAGTAGCCGCCTGAGCCGACCGCCTCCGCGATGCGGCGCAGCGGCAGGCGTCGGTCGGCGACGTAGTGGGTGATGGCGGAGACGGCCAGGCCCGCGGCGAGCTGGACCGGGGACACGATCATGTGCCCGGTCCACATGTAGCCCGCCGCGATGACCGGTGCGAGGAAGGCCCCGTTGGTGGCGGTGTACGTAGCGACGTGCCGGGCGCACGCCAGCCGGCCGACCCAGCCGGGGAGATCCTTGTGAGTTGCCTGGTGGGCGGTCTGCATCCAATGGTCAGCGACGGGGTGGGAGGCGGCCAGCGCGGCCCACACGGCGGCGATGAGCGCCAAGTGGAAGATCAGCGCGGGAGGGATGGGCTGAGGCATGATGTTCTTGCTCCTTCACCGGAGTGCGGGCGACCTAGCTGTCCAGGCGGGGGTCGCCCGCTTTTTCTTCTGGGGCTGAACGGTTGTGCTAGCTCGATCCTGGTCTGTCCGGCGTGGACACTTCTGCCCAGTGCCTGGCAGTTCGGCGGTGGCATTTGCCACAGGGGCGGAAAACTAACAGCGCTTCATAGGCCCTCCTCCCGCAGAATTCCGTGGAATACGCGGCTGACAGCGCTGTTAGTTTCTGCGCGCTCTGCGGGTACGGGCGGCTGCGCCACTGGCGGCCATTCGACATCCACGCTGCTCACCTGCGCGGTGACGGGCACGGCGGGCGCGGTGCGGCGGGCGTCGCGCTGGTGGGTGGGCGACGTCGGGCCCGGCCGTTGCGTCCAGCGGTGACGGACCTTGGCGAGCTCGGCCTCCGCCGCGGCGCTGCGCTGGCGCGGCGCCGCCGGGCCGGGCCGCCGGCCAGCGGCCTCGGCTTCGCGCCGGGCGATCGCCTCGTCCAGCGCCGCGACCTTCTCGGCCGCGCTGACGCGCGGCGGCCGGGCCGGATCCGCCGGGGCCAGCACCTTGGCCAGCCAGCTGAGCGGGTGCGTGAGATCCGGACGGACCTTGTCGTAGCCGAGTTTGGCCAGGCCACGCATGATCCAGCCGTGGATGTCCTCGATGGTCCACGCCTCTGAGAACCGTGCCACCGTGGCTGCGAGCTGGACCCTCGGTGTATCCCTTAGCCAGGAAAAACGCTTGTCAGCACGCATCTGGTCGGCCAGAAGGTATGCTCCAGCCGGTGGTCCAGCACGGCGCGTGCCACCCCTCCTAATCGGTGAGCGCGAAGCGCCGATATCTGCCCGGCCGCCAGGCCGGGAGCCTGTTCCGCAGTGACGGAAGATCAATTTGAGTGCTGGGGAGTAACCCACCACCAAGCAGGAACTTACGTACTCACCTTGGTCACCTCCAGGGGGGGACAGAAAAGTCCGCAGGGAATGAAGCCGACCCAGGACCCTGCGAGCTGCCTGCTCGGCGGGCCTGCGCAGCTCGGCGTCACGGGTGCTGGCCATATCAGCCAGCTCCTGCACCGCGTCGGCCTCGGCATTGGCGGCGGTGAGCGCCCGCTCGCTGGCGATGTCGCGTAGCTCCTGCAGCAGGGATCGGGAGGCACCGAGCAGGTCGCGCTCGTGGATGCGGGTGGCCAGGTCCGGGTGGATCCGCGAGAGGGCCACCGCGTTGATGCTCGTCCACTCGTTGCGCAGGTTGGAGCCTGCCTTGCGGGCCAGCTTGTCGGCCAGCGGCCGGGCCCCACCGAGGTAGACCGGGTAGCGGGGCTGGCCCGGCTTGCCGTGGTCGACCAGGCGCGGTGAACCGTCGGCGTCGGTGCGGACCATCGGCTGCGTCCACCGCACCGTGGTTCCGTCGCGCAACGGCACCTCCAGGGCTTCGAGTGCACGGCAGCTGGCACGGACGGTTTCCGGGGTGCAGCCCCACACCAGAGCCGTGAACTCCTTCCCCGGGCGCGACTGCGCGCCCGACTCGTGGTTGCCGACGACCGTCATCAGCGCAGCGATGCGCTCCACGTAGGAGGTCCGGCCGTATCCCGACCGGCCTGCGCGGTACACCGCCAGCGCCACGGCCAGGCGCAGCAGCGCGGGCGAGCCGCCCTGCAGGAGCATGTCGATCTGCGCGATCAGCGCGGTCCAGGTCTTCCGGTCCTGCTCAGCGGCGGCCTTGTCCGCGGTGAGCTGGTCCCAGCGGGCCTGCCAGGGCTTGCCGCCCCACACCACCGGCGCGGCCTGTCCGCCGGCGGGCAGCGGGTCGGCGCGGCGCGGCCGGGGCGGGGCGATCAGGCGGCGGCACAGTGGGCAGGCGAGCGGGTCGTGCGGGGCCTGTCCCTGCTGGGGCACGAGGTTGAGGCGGGCGTGGCGGTCCAGGCAGCCGAGACAGCAGCGCAGGCCCGGCGCGCGGGTGACGCCGAGGCGCAGCAGGCCGCGCATCTGGCAGGGCTGGCAGGATGCCTGCTCACCGGTGCGGTAGTGGCGCTCGATGCGCTCGTCGAGCAGGTCGAGACCGGCCAGCACGAGCTGGCCCGCGCGCTCGGCGGGCCGGGCCGGTCGCAGCTGCGCCACGTGTACGTCGGGCAGGAGGTGGGCCAGGCACAGCCCGCGCTCCAGCGCCTGGGTGGCTTCGCTCAGCTGCAGACCGAGCTCGGCGCAGTCGCGGCACAGCACCGCGGTGGCGGCGTCGGCCTCCGGCTTGCGGGGCGAAGGCAGCAGGGCACTCAGCGGCGCGGTCACCAGGCCACCCCCATCCCGGCGGCGACGGTGGATCCGGCTCCGGTCAGGTGACGAGCGGGTGTCGGGGACGTAACGGCGCGGTGGATCTGTCCGACATGCGCAGACGATTTCAGGTACGGCGCATCGCCCGACCAGGTGCTCTGACCTGCCCGAACGAGGGCAGCGTCAAGCCCGGTTAGGGGTGATGTGTTCTCCAGGCGTGTGACATCAGCCCGGACCTGGGTGACATCGCCGACGCGATGCCTTATCTTGGTGGTAAGCGCGCATGGTCTACCCATGCAACCACCCGCCGTCCGGCGGGCCCATGGCGAAAGGACCTCCTAGTAGGGAGGACCTAAGCGCAAGGCCCTCCTTCGGTGGATCCCAGCGGCGGCCCTGGACTGCTTTAGCCGGCTTACCCAGGGCGCCGCTGCTTTTTGTATTCAGTTGCTGAAGTCGCGGTGTGTTCCTCCTTAGGCGGCGGCCTCCCCGACGATGGGTAGACGGCCTTGGCCGGGCAGCGGGAAGTTGAGGACCGTAGCAAGGCCCTCCACCAGCAGGTCGTTCACCGGTATGCCCTCGGCCGCCGCGCGAGCTTCCGCAGCGTCCCAGAGTTCCTTCGGCACACGAGCCTTGGTCTCGTGGCGCGGACCCAGCCAGGGCCGCCCACGTCGTCCTGTCCCACGTACCCTCGCCATAACAGATGTTTCTACACCCTTTTCCTGGGTACAGAAATGCGCCGCGCCGATCTTTTTTCGTGGTCATCCTCCGACCGCCTGTAGCTGGTCCTGGATGGACGGACGCGGCCACCACATGCCTTGCGCGCCGAGGCAATCGATGGGCTGGTCAAGCCGGATTACGTTCGACAGGCATAGATGCCAGGCCGTCGCGTAACGACTACCGTCGGCATCGCCCCACGGCGCGCAACACACACCTTCTCCGGCGTGTCGCGCCCGGTGGCAGTCGACGAGGTCGGCGACAGCGACGATCGCGCCGATCACCCTGACGCCCGGATCGCGCAGCCCTTCGGCATGAATGCGGCCATCGGCCTGGGCGTGCTGCTCGGCCGCGAGGATCCGCGCGTCGCGGAACGCGGCGACGTCGAGCGCCCCTGCGGCGTGGACGGCTATCCGTCCTCGGTGATGCCAGGCGCGGCCACGGTTCTCGACCTGCTTGACGCCTTCGGCGATCGCCCACGACCACGGGTACCGCACAGTGATGGCGGGGATGGTGACCTGCTGCATCATGTGTACGCCGTCCTAGGCTGCTACGAGCAGGTCGTAGTGGCCGAACCGCGAGTTGTGGATCAGCCCGAGGTCGACCAGCTCGTTGAGCAGGTTGTGGACCTGGCTGGCGCTGTAGCCGGTCACCATCGTGATGCGCTTGGGCGAGTTGTTGCCCGTGCGGATCGCTTCCAGCACCAGGCGCTGGCCGTCCTTGAGCGCGACCGTGCGACCGGCGCGGCTCGTGTCGGCGGCCGGGCTGGCTGCGGGGGTGGCCATAGGCGTCAGCCAGGGCATCGGCACCCGGTTGACCACCAGCGACTCGTCACCGGCCGCGCCCGCGACGACCGTGCTGCTGGGGGCGGAGGCGGGCGTGCCCTGCGAGGCGCGGTTGATCGCGTCGACGTCGAGCAGCCCGGCCTGGGCCATCGCGATCAGCTCCATGTCGGCGGCCATCTGCTCCTCGGCCTCCTCGTGGCGGCGGGCGTACCGCTCACCGGCCACGTTGGCCTGGACCGGCGACAGGCTGCGCCACTTGATGCGGTGCGGCCAGATGCCGGCCATCTCGTCGGTGACCCAGAACCCCCGGTAGGGCGCGGAGCGCTCACCCGCGCGGGGGTTGCACAGATAGCCGTAGCCGGGCAGGTCCGGGAACGAGGTCGGGTCGATGTCGACCTTGAATACCTGCTTGGCGTTGCCCGTCTTGCTGGCCAGCAGCAGGCCGTTGCCGGACAGCAAGCTCGCCCGCAGGGTGTCGGCGCCGTTGTTCTGCGACGTCAGCGCGCCGCCGAATGCATCAAGAGTGGGCGACTGGCTGGCCATGAGCAGCGCGACACCGACCTTGCGTCCCTCGCGGGCGATGGTCAGGGCCATGTTCTGGCAGGCCGCGGCGTGCGGGTTCTGGTTGGCGTCGAAGACCTTGTGGCACTCGTCGAGGACGACGAACAGGCCCGCCCGCTCCTGTGTCGGGGTGAACCCGGACTGCTTGTTCTGCCGATTGATCGCTCCGTTGATCCGCATGACCAGCAGCGCGCACGCCAGCATGTTGTAGATGGCGTCGAAGGTGACGGCCGAGTAATCGGCGTGCTCGACCAGCAGCGGGGAGCTGTCGCCGTGCTGGCCGTCGCCGTACCAGATGACGGTGGGGTGGGTGCGGCTGGCCGCGAGCGCCATGCAGATCGACTCGATCGTGCGGCTCTTGCCGCTGCCGGGGCCGCCCTGGATGTAGCCGCCGAACATGCCCTGGTTGCGGTAGACGGTGAACTGGGCCATGCCCTCGCCGTCGATGAAGGGGCCGAGGTTGACCGCGCCGGAGGCGCTGTCGAAACTGCGCTCGGGGCCGGGCCAGCCGCGCGGTTCGCGCACCTGCGGCTTGGTGACCACGGTGAGGATCGCGGTGGGGGCAGGCAGGTCGGGGTGCTCCTCGACGATGACGGACTGGCCAGGCATGAGCTGGAGCCCCGACCGCAGCGTCTCGACTTCCTTGGCGACGGCGGCGACGGTCTGCACGCCGGGCACCAGCCGCAGGGTGTAGCGGTATCCCGCGCGGATGATCTCGGGGTCTTCCAGGGTGGAACCGGCGAAGGTGCCGTTGGGGCGGCCGAGGTTGTTCTTCCAGCGGGTGATGTAGAGGTCGTTGTCGTCGGGGGTCGGCATCGTCGACAGCAACAGCGCGGGCTCGACCAGGTTCAGCTTGGGGCGGTGCTCGCGCCAGTAGAGCAGCGACAGCCCGGTGCCGACGATGGTCAGCGCAGCCAACGCGCTGGTGGACATGCCGTTGTAGGTGACCGCGCTCAGCCAGGCCGCGCTCAGCAGCCAGGCCGCGCGGAGGCGCAGGCGCAGCTGGCGGGACATCGGCCGGCGGCGCCGGTGCGTGTAGGCAGCGACCACCGCGACGACGAAGGCGGTGGCAGCGATGCCGGAGGCCACGTCGGCGTCCTCGCCGGTGGCGTTCATGGCGATGCGGGCGGCTCCGGCAGCCATCACCAGCAGGCTCATCGCCAGCCACGGGGCGGCTTGGGCGCGCATCCCCACGGGGGTCGGCTCGTCCTCGACCACGTCCACGACGTCGTCGGCGAGCTGGTCGGCGGGAAGCTGGGTGTCGGTGGCGTTCATCGGAACCTCCGGCAGGTGAGTCAGGTAGTTCTGGATCCGTCGGGTCGGGGTGCTGAGGGTGGCAGCGAGTGCTGCCACCCTCAGCGGGTCAGCGGCCGGAGGTGAGGAAGTCCTTGTCACCCGCGCCCTGGACCTGGTCGTACGCCTCCTGGACGCGCTTCTGCTCCAGGAGCTTGTTCAGGTGGGCGGTGACGAAGTCGGCCAGCTCGTCGGCCTTGGACTGCATGTCCTTGGCCGTGGTGAGCTGGTCGCCGCCGCACTTCGAGCGGGTCAGTACGCCGATGTACTGCTCGTTGGCGGCGGTGGTGTGGCGCAGGATCTCGTCCCGCAGCGCGGTGGTGTACGTGATGGCCTGGTCCAGGCCGTTGACCTCGGTCGTCATGGAAGCTCCTTCAGGGCTGGCGGTGTCGGCGTTGAATCGGGGGTGGGTCCGGACGACAGCTAGGGGACGCGTGTCGACAGGCTGAGCAGCCGGTGCCTGATCGGCGGCAGGGACGGCCGGTCGGGCGACCGCGCCGCGCTTGCAGGTCGGGCAATCCGGGGAGACGCAGTAGTCGTGGATGTCGTGCAGCACGTTGCGCGTGTCGGGCGCTGCGTCGGCCGGCGCCGAGACCGGGGTGGGCTGTGCCGACTGCGGCTGATCGGCGTCGATGGGGACGGCCACACGCTGGGCTGTCGGCAGCGGAACCTGGGGCTGGCGGACCGGCTGGTCCAGCCGCGAGGTTGTCACCGCCGGGGTCGTGTCTGGTGCCGGTGTCGCCGACGCGCGCCGGGCCCGGCGCCGCTTGGTGTGCGCCTCGAGTTCGTCCGACGCGATGTCGGCGGCCCAGTCCCACACCGTGTAGCGGTCGGAGTCCCGGCGCTCCTTGTACTTCTGCTTGCGCATCTCCAGTCGCGGGTTCGGCTGGCGTTGTACCAGGGCAAGCGTGTCCAGGACGGCGTTCTTGATGAGCGCCACGAGCACCATCAGGACCAGGATTTCGCCCATCTCACACCGCCGATCGCGAACGCGACCGTGTGACCACGCGCTTGGCCATGAGGATCGTCGCGGCGATGCACAGGATCGCCAGGCCGGTCGACGACGACGCCCCGAGCCATTCGCGCAGTCCGCTGTCGACCCAGGCGGACAGCTTGTGGGTCAGATCGGTGATGGTGTCGCCGAGCTTGCCCGGGGCTGCAGACGCCAGCGTCGGGATGACCAGCATCGAGAACACCGCAGCCCGGTTGGGCTCCGCGTCGACGACGATGTCGAGCACGGTGGCTCCCACCGCGGCGAGCAGCGCCAGCGGCGCAACCCACTCCCACGGCAGCAGGTGAATGACCCAACGGACGATCTCACCGATGAACGTGCTGACGGCGAACGTTCCGCCGACCAGGGCAACGCCGAGCGAGGCCCAGGCCAGGGCGTCGATGGCTCGCTTTCGGGCGGCGCGCACTGCGACAGAGACACCTGCCATCGGGAACCTCCTAGAGGAACAGCCAGGACAGGAAGCCCTGGACGGGGTGGAGGGCGTACTCGATCAGCCACGGCCCGGCGGGCGTGGCCAAGACGAGCCGCCAGATGACGAAGACGGCAAGCGTTCGGGTGAAGCGCTGCGAGATCCACTCGACGTAGCGGCTGGCGATGGTCACGGGCATCGCGACCATCGCGAACCAGCCGATCCCCAGCCGACGCACCAGCCCGCCGCTGTATGTCCACGTGCCGTACCGGGCGTAGTCGCGCAGCTGGAACACCGACGGCGGGCGCTCGGTGAGCACCGACGGGGGCGTGAAGTAGACCGCGAGGCGGGCAGGCAGCGCCTGGACCCAGGCGCGGAGATCGTCGCCGGACACCGTCACGGTGCTGACGTCGATCTCTACATCACCGGCCCGCCGCGCGGACTGGTCCGATGCCCGAAGACTTCCGGCATCCGGAGGCAGCCGACGCCCGGACCGCGTCGGCCGGTCCCGCAGTGCCTCCGCCCGCGCGGGTGGGGTCTGCGGTTCCTGCACCGGCCCTGCCGGTCGGTGCCCGGCTGGCGGCTCCTGCATGTCGGCCAGGTCGCCAACGGATGCCGACAAGATCCGGCCGAGCGGACGGTCGGTTTCAGACGTGGTCATGGTCTTCTCCCGTCCGAGTCGAGGCGGCCTCGACGGCACGCCGCACGCGAGCGTCTTCGATGCCGCCGGTGGGCGCTCCCGCCGCGAATCGCTCGGCGACCAGCGCGCGATAGGCAGCCCCATCGGCGCCATTCCGTGGAATGCGCGATCCGGGCGGGGTCACAGCCGATCACCCGCCCCGTCGAGCGCCCGCTCCCACACCTCGTTGGCCCGCTCCTCGCGAGCGCTGCTCGCCGGTAGCGTCGGCCCGGCCGCCAGGCTGGCCACCAACTCACGATCGTCGGCGGGAAGCGTGACCAGCGGGAACGCCGGAGTGGCAGACAGCAGGAGAGCGCAGGTCGGGTCGAGGCCCGGCAGCAGCTCCCACTCCATGTCGGTGACCGCACCGGCGGCGAACGCGACAGTGCGCTCGGCCAGCCGCTGAATCTCGTCCCGGCCGGTCCACCGCGGGCGCACCACGGTGGACGTTCCGGCAACGGTCAGTGCCCCCGGCACAGGGGCTGCGAGCACCATCCACTGGTGACCAGCCCGTTCGGTCGTAACTCGGTCGCACCGGCCGTCCAGCCACACCGAAGCGATCGGAGCCAGGTGTCGCAGGTCCGGGGTTACCTGCTGGGTCGCCTCAGCGAGCGCAGCGACGTCATCGGCGCTGTGGTCGTCCAGGTGACCCACGATCGGGATCAGGCCGTACGGCGACTCGGCCCGCTCGAACAGCAGCACGCTGCTATCGGGTGCCATGAGCAGCACGCAGACGGCAGCGTTGCAGCAGACCTGGCGGCTCACTGGGCCGCTCCGTGTATCTCGGCGCGCGCTGGAGCACTGCGCGTGACTCGCAGGCGTGCGAGCTCGCAGTCGGCCTCCGCCGGCCACAGCTCCGGGGCAGCGGCCGCTGCGAGTCCCAGGACGATAAAGCCCGGGTACGCAGCGAGATCGCGGGCGGTCGCCTCGTCGACGTATGCCGCACGGCCCGTGCGCTCGTCGAGGACGAGAACCGCGTCCTGGTCGACCGGACTGTCGGTCGCCTTACGCAGTTCCAGCAGCTCAGCACGAGCCACCCGGCCCGTCCCGCCGTAGACCGCACGGTCAGCCGCAGCGAATCGCAGACCGTACTCCAGGCAGATGCCGATGATCGGGCACCCGTCACACAGAGCCGGGGCGCTCGCCTCGAACTCGACGAGCGACAGCGGGCCGGCGGGGTCGAAGTGGAACGCCTCGGCCGCATAGTCGCTGCACTTGCGAGTGCAGCGAACGCGGTCCAGCTCCTCGCTGACCTGCTGATCGGTCAGGTTGGCGTAGTCGAGCGGGAAGTCGTCTCCCGCTAGGATCAGGGCACGTGTCATTGCAGCCTCCTTTCAGAGGTCGTGCAGTGTCCGAGCCCTCGCACCAGGTCGGTCCGCCAAGACAAAGTCCTGGGCGAGGGCGTCTTTGTATTCACAGCGACTAACCTTGCTGCACGCGTGCAGCAAGGTTAGGGTACGTTGTGGCCACGGCTCAAACAAGAACTGCGTTACTGCTCGGCGGAGGTCGAACGCCGCTTGGTGTTGCGGGCGCCCTGACCAGGACGTGTCCGCGCGTACTCGCGAATCACGTCGGGCCGCCAGCGCGGCAACTGGCCGAGCTTTTCCTCGTCCTTGGCCTTGGGGGCGTATCCCCGGCTGGTGTAGGTAGACCAGGTGCCCCGCTTGATCTTGATCCCGACCGCTTCCAGGTAGCGCAGGACATGGTGAGTGAACCACCAATCCTGCGGCAGGTCGGCGGGCTCTCGGGGGTCGCGGTCGACGGACATCGCCATCGAGAGTAGGGGACGAATCGTGTACCGCGCACTCGCCTCCATGGCAAACGGGTCGCATGTCCTCGCCACCTCCCCAAGATTGATCACACCAGCCATCCACTCGATGGTCGGGGACAGTGATCGCGATCGACAGAGGACGGAGGCGGACGCAAGCGGACGTGAGCTGTGTCCGGGGTCGGTGCCACCAGCAGCAGGTAGAGCCGAGGCCGCAGTAGGCAAAACCCGTAGGTGCGGCGATGGATCACTCTCGCTTAACATGAGCCGCACTCGCATGATCAGGAGGACTCAGTGATGTCGCCTACCGACACCGGTCCGCCTCGGCACAATGCCCTCGCCGGTCGCCTGCGGCGTCAGCGCGGTTGGTCACAGGCTCGCCTAGCGCACGAATTTCAGGTCCTGGGCCGCAAGCTGGGCCTGTCAGTTCCCGAGAGCATCGACAACATAGTTCGCCAGATCCGGCGCGTCGAAGGTGGCGGCGTTGATACCCCCAGCGAGATGTACGTAACGCTGTGGTGCGCGGCCTTTCAGATCGACGCGGCAGAGCTGTTCGGCATGCTCGACGCCCCATCAACGGACGCTCCGGGCCGGTTCGCAGTCGCAAGCCACAAGTTCATCCCGGTGTACTTGGCGGCCAGCGGATCTCCAACGAGTAGATGGCCGGGCCTCGCTGCGGCAGCCGGTCAGTGGACAGATTGCCTCGCTGGGCAGCTCCGCCATCCAGCAGGGCAGGCCCACGTGTACGTCTGGCCCTTCGACGTCGCCGTGGTGCACCTCAAGGAAGACCTCAACCCCGCCAGCATCTCGGAACTGGCTCTCTGGCGCAGATCGACCTATCCGCAGTCACAAGCGTGGGTCGATCATCAGCTACAGCAGGTCTTCGGGCCTCACGCGCCCAAGACCTCCTACGTCTTTTCCGCCTACTGGGTGCACCGGCCGAACTGGCCCAGCGACCAACTCGACGCGGCCATGCGACTGCTCTCGATGCCTTCGGTGCTGCTGGAGCGCGCTGGACAGTTGGACGACGAGACGACAGCCCAAGGCGCTGCGGAGCTTGTTGAGCGGCAACTGCTCAAGGAGGGTTCCGTCGAACGTGCTGACCTCGTGTCCTTCGGGCAGCGCGGTGTGTCGATCGGGTACGCATCGTGGTCGAGCATCGCCTACCATCCGGTGGCCCCAATGCGCGCCTTGGCCGTGGAGGAGCTTGTGACCTGCGAACTCCTGGTTCAGGCAGTCTGGTGCTACACCCATAGCATCCTGAGCCAGGTCGAGGTGGGTCTAGACCCTGTCATCAGCGCTGACTTCGGCTGGCGGTTCCTTCGCGGCGTCCGGTCACGCTTGACAGCGCCGCGTCCACTTGAGACAGGTCAGCACATCAGTATGAGAGACGCTGTACTCGGGACGAGCCGGCTTACGGCGCAGATCGATGCCGCGATCGATGCTCTGCGATAAACTCCGAGGGGAGAACCGTGCATCTGAAGAACTGCGTGCTGGTGGTGGTCGACGTCCAGAACGGGTTTGTCCACCCGCAGTCCGCGCACGCCGTGCCGGTCGTGCTCGATCTCGTGCAGCGCTGGGAGGCCGCCGGCGGCGACATGGTGTTCACCCGGTTCATCAACCAGCCCGACAGCCTCTTTGTCCGGCTTTTCGACTGGCCCCAGCTCATGACCTCACCGCAGATCGACTTGATCGACGACCTCGTGGAACCCGCCGCCCGCTCCCGCGGCATCATCGACAAGCCCGCCTACACACCGTTCACCGAGGCTGGTGTCGACCTGTTCACGAAGGGCGGCTGGACGGACATGTTCGTGTGCGGCCTCACAACCGAGTCTTGCGTCCTCGCGACCGCCCTCGACGCCTTCCAGCACGGGATAGTGCCTTGGGTCGTCACGGACGCGACAGCGACACACGCAGGGCCCGCCGCCTTCGAGTCCGGCTTACTGGTCACCCGGCGGTTCGTTGGTCCACGCCAGCTTGTTCAGATGACCGACCTCACCATTGGCGCAGATGGCATCGTCGTCGCCGAGCGGGACATCAAGATCGTTCACAACATCACCTGACTCGGTCATCATGGTGATGATCTTTTCCTACTTCTGGCGCGGAATCTTCCTACCGGGTTATCCTGCCGGTATGGCAGTGTCGAAGTTCTCGATTTCCGTCCCGGAGGATGTGGCGCAGCAGCTCGCCACGGTGTCGAACATCTCCGAGTACGTGACTGAGGCGGTCCGGCGTCGGCGCCGCAGCGACATGCTGCGGAATACGTTCGCCGAGGCGGGTCTGATGGTCACGGACGAGGGTGTCGCGGCTATGGGCCACCGGGTGTCGGCGAAACTCACGGCTCGGCGGGCGAAGACCACGCGGAGCCGCAGGCAGGCCGCGTGAGCGTGCACGTCGTGCTCGATCCCTCTGCCTTGATCGCGTACGGCGAGCTGGGGCCGCACTCGCTGGCGGTTGCCGAGCTGATGGCCTCGGTCGATGAAAACCTCGGGCTCGTGGGGGTGCCGGCACTCAGTGTGCTGGAGTCTTACGCCGCCCTCGACGACACCGGGCGAGCCGCCCTCGATGCTCTGTTCACCCGGACCGATGGCGCGGTGGTGGTCCTGCCTCTGCTCGCTGAGGCGACCCTGGACCTGGCTCACCGGCCGGATGGGGTCACGGCCGCTCATGCGCACGTGCGCCTGGCGGCCGACGAGCATGAGGCGCTGGTCGCCACATACCACCCTGAGCTGTTCGGCGACCTGGACGAGGACAGTGTCTTAGACCTAGGCGAGTAGGTCGCCTGTGTGCCGTATCGTCGTGTACTTGCGGGGCTCACGTCCCGTAGACGGCGGAGCCGCCGTCCGGATAGGTCCCGGACGGCGGCTCCGTTGTTGTAGCTGGCCTTAAGCGTGCACGTCGACGAGCGCGGCGTCGGGCACACGGCGATCTCCTTCGCGCAGTGGTGCCAGACGAATCCTGGCGGCGGCGATCCGGTCGTTGGCCCATCGCGGGCCGCGGACCACGGCTGGGTGCTGGTCCATGAAGACCGCGAGCAGAGCCGGACCGTTCAGCTCCTCGCCCTGCAGCGCCCGCCCGATCCACAGCTGCTCGGCCCGCTCGTTGATCAGGTTGTTGATCCCGCGCGGGGTCAGACCCTCGAACTCCGGGTCGTTGCCATTGATCGGCGGACCCGACACTGGGTCGTCGGCCTGCTCCGGAAGCCGGTCCTGCTGATGCGGGTGAATGAGCGGGGCGTCGGCCTCCGCCGACAGGAGCGGCAGGTCTACACGCTGCTCGTCCCGCGGGGCGGCAGGCTGCTGAGGGATGGCCGACTGCGGTGCCGGAGACGGGGTGAGGGCAACGAGAGCCTGGGCGGCTCGGGCAGCCTCGGCCGCCGCGAGCCGAGCCTCCTGGCGACGCTCCTCGACCCGCAGAGGGTCTGTGCGCTGCTCGATCTCGTGCACGAGCGCGACCCGGCGAGCGACTTCGTCGACCATTTCCTCGGTGGCGAGCAGGCCCAGACGCCGCAGTTTGCTGGCCCGGATGGGCCGCAGCAGCTTCCATCCGTGGTGCAGCTTGTGCGACGCCGTCGTCAGCCGGCGGACCTGCCGCTCCGCGTGGACGTCGATGAGATCGGCGTCGGTCGGGTCGAGCGCGCCGAGGGCGACACCGATCCGGCGCGGCGTCCAGCGCCAGGAACCGGCCTTGCGCTTCGGGGCGGCAGGGTCGTCGCTGTCCTTGTCTTTGACGATCGCCGGGGCATAGGGGATCCACCAGACGATCAGCGCCAGGATGGGCAGGATGAGCCGCGCTACCGCCTCGGCCGCGTTGTCCGCGGTGAACGCCACGGCCAGGCCCATGGCACCGGCCACGCCCCACACCAGTCGGCCGGGCCAGCCCAGGTTGTCGTGCTTGCCGTGGTGCAGGTCGGCGAACGCTGCCAGGGTGAGCAGCAGCCCGGAGGTCAGGCCGGCGAACACCCAGGCGACCGGGCCCTTGACGCCGGTGGCCATGGCCAGCTCGTGCAGACCCTGAGCTTCCCAGGCCAGCACCAGGGGGGTAACCACGGCGCGGCCGAACTTGGCGGCGCGCTCCGAGTCGCGGAGGCGGCGCCACACCATCGGCAGCAGCGCGAGCACCACGGCACCGATCAGGACTGGCGTCCACTGGGTGATGATCGGCGCGAGCATGGCCCACACCTCCTCGGGGCTCATCACGTCGAAGTTCACTTGGCCTTCCTCTCGTTTGTCCTCATGACAGGTTCGGATCCCTTCTTAGCCTGGCTGGGTCTGACGTAGCGGTAGAGGGTTGCGCGGGAGATCCCGAACTCGGCCGCGATCGCTTCCGCTGTCATCTCGCGCTGGTCGTACAGCCGCTGTGCGCGTTCGGCCTGTTCGGGCGTCAGGGTTTGGGTTCGGCCGCCTTGCCGGCCTCGTGCCCTACCGGCGGCGCTGCTCCGCACGGCCTGGCTGCGAACGATGCTCACCTGGCCAGGGAGCTGCATCAGACCCTCGATGAGGTCTGCGTAGCCGGGGTGATTGCTGTCGATCGACTCTGTGATGCTACGGAATCGCACGCCCTCGTGTTGCAGCGCCGCCAGCATCTCCACCAGCCGGACCAAAGCCCAGTGCAGGTCGGCCAGTCTCACGACGGTGAGCGTGTCGCCGTCGGCGAGGCCGGCTCGCAGCCTGACCCATACCGGTCGGATGGATCGAGTGCCGGTGACCCGCTCCAACTGGACATCGTCACAGCCCGCAGCGCGTAGGGCAGCAGCCTCTTCCTGGCCGTCACCTGCGGCGAGACGTGCGTAGCCGACGGAACGAGCAGTCACGACCAAGCCCCTTCTTACACGCCGAATCTGAACCGAGTGTATCATATTTGCACGTCAGTGCATATTTGAGACATAGATTTTGAGACCTTTTGTGAGATGCAGTGGCTGACGGCATGAAGGACTGGCGACTGTTGGTTTCCAGAGTCGACTTCACCGAATGACCAATCCTGTCCGCTACAACTTCGCGAGCACGGCGAGTGCCTGTAGATGAGCACGGACAACGCTCGACCAGCGTGCTTGCGCGTTGGTCGAGCAAGCCACCTGTACCCGGCCGAGCTCTGGCAGAAAGGTGCACTCTCACCGTGCAGCCAATTCGCAGAGCGACCCAGGGGGTCGGGCTGCGAACCGCTGCCCGACCCCCTGGCTATTCCGAGGAATCTAATCTGGCGCTAGCTAAGGTGCGGGCGAGTGGGCCTGCATACCCAGGCAGACCACAGCGGTTAGTAGCCCCGCGACCGCCCCGCCGACCCACAGCAGACCCGGCGCGCCGGCGGCCGCCGCCCCAGCAGCGAGCAGAGGAGCAGCGATGGCCGCGAGTCCTTGGGTGGCGCCCCACACCCCGAAGTAGAGTCCGCGCAGGTGCTCTGGTGCGATCGCGGCAACGACCGCCGGCGACGCGGTAAGGAAGCACACTTCGCCTGCGACCCAGATCGGGATTGTCGCCGCCATCCATCCCAGGTTCGGGGCGAGTCCCGTGAGGGCGAGTCCGCCGCCGACGGTGAGAGCGCCGACAGCGCACATGACCAGCGGAGCCGTGTTCGTGATGCGTTGTTGAGCCAGGACCTGGACGACGACCACCACAGCTGGGTCGAGTGCCAGAAGCAGGCCGTAGCCGAGGGGGGATGCGCCCGCGTCGGCCAGCAGGCTGGGCAGCGTGACCACTGACTGGGTGTGGACGGTGTAGAAGGTCAGCGAGACGAGGCAGAACCCGGCGAGCTTCTTGTCGTGCAGGGTCGCCCGCATGGTGATCTGCGGCGCCAGCCGCGGCCTACGTGCGTTGGTCTCCGGGACGGCCCGGTATACGACGATGCCGAACACGATGTTGATGGCGGCGTTAGCGACGAACAGAGCGCCGAAGGCCCGCTCGGCAAGCAACCCTCCGAGCGCACAGGACAGCATCCGAGAGGCGTTCATGACCAGGTACAACAAGCCGAGC
>NZ_JBEZDT010000015.1:156784-178563 GCF_040648455.1 Catellatospora sp. NPDC049133 | reverse complement strand
AGTTTCTTACGGCCCTGCGGAACCCGGCCGGCGCGGATCTCGAACACTGCAACCCCTGAAATGATCAGGTGTTGCAACGACGCCTAGAACCCAAGCCGTTAACAAGGTGCCCTTCCTTCGTTTTCAGCGTTCGCTGAGGGTGGGGTCGCGCCAGGGGCCGGTGGGGAGTTCGGGCATGCCCTCGGAGTCGTCGACGGTGCACAGGGGCAGGCGCTCGCCGAGGCAGCGCAGGGCGACAGAGCCGAGTACGGCCGCCAGCAGCGAGCCGGCCAGTACGCCGATCTTGGCTTCGGCCTGCAGGAGCGGATCCTTGAAGGCCAGGTCGGCGATGAACAGAGAAATGGTGAAGCCGATGCCGGCCAGCACCGCGCCGCCGATGAGGTGCCCGTAGCGCACCCGGCCGGGCAGCTCGCCCCAGCCGGTGCGCAGGGCCAGCGCGGCGCCGAGGCTGATGCCGATGGTCTTGCCCGCGACCAGCGCCACCACGATGCCGATGGTCACCGGTGACGTGGCCGCGCGGCGCAGCGTCTCGGCGTCCAGCCGCACGCCCGCGTTGGCCAGGCCGAACACCGGGATCACCAGGAACGCGCTGACCGGGTGCAGAGCGTCCTGCAACCGGTCGTTGGGCGGCACCGTGGCGCGGGCCGCGGCGGCCGCCAGCCGGGCCCGGACAGCGTCGGCGCGCTCGATCACCGCCCGGCCGTAGAAGCGCAGCCGGTCGACCTGCTCCGGCTCCACGGGCGTGGCCGGCACGAGCAGCCCGACGATCACCCCGGCGAGCGTCGGGTGCAGGCCGGAGGCGAACACGGCCACCCACAGCAGCAGGCCGACGACGACGTATGCCTGCAACTGCCAGACCCGCGCCCAGCGCAGCCCGACCAGCACCAGGGTCAGCACCAGCACCGCCACCAGCGCGGGCGCCGACACTCCGCCGGTGTAGAAGATCGCCATCACCGCGATCGCGGCGATGTCGTCGGCGATGGCCAGCGTCAGCAGGAACAGCCGCAGCTGGTCCGGGCAGCGCGGCCCGAACAGGGCGAGGACCCCGACGACGAACGCGGTGTCGGTCGAGATCGGAATGCCCCAGCCGTGCAGAGCCGGCGGCGACGGGTTGAACGCCAGGTAGATCAGCGCCGGCATGATCACACCGCCGAGCGCGCCCAGCACCGGCGCCAGCACGGCTCGCGGGCGGCGCAGCTCCCCGACCGTCAGCTCGCGGCTGATCTCCAGGCCGACGGTGAGGAAGAACAGCGCCATGGCCAGGTCGTTGACCCAGTGCCGCAGATCGAGATCGATCCCGATGTCGCCGATCCGGACCGAGGCCTGGGTGTGCCAGAACTGCTCATAGCCACCGCCGGGCAGGTTGGCCCAGATCAGCGCCAGCACCGTCGCGATGAGCAGCAGCAGGCCGCCGCCGGCCTCGGTGGCCAGGAAGCGCTGCAGCGGGTACGACACGTGCGGCACCGGAATGTGCACCCGCGGACGAGGACCGGGCCGCGGCGGCCTCGGCTCGGTGTTCTGCGCGCTCACCGCGCCCCATCCGCGTGTTTCGTCACGCTTCCCATGATCCCGCGCACGGGCGCTGCGGCCAGGCCGTTTCTCGGACCTGAACCACTCCGCCGCCCCGCCCATCCCCGAGGACAGGACGCGATCGTCCGCCACGCGCGGCCGAACAGGCGGGACACGGCCGTCGACCCGGCGGGTTCAGTCCGGGCGGGGCGCGCGCCAAGGTCACTCGACTTGCCAGGCACATGGGCGAATGCGACCTCAAGATACGCACAGGTGCCTGGCAAGTCGGACGATCATGAGGACCGTGCTCGCCCGGGTCGAGGGATCAGGAGACCGGCACCGGCCAGAGCACGCCGGCGGAGCCGCCGCCGCGGCGGACGGGTTCGGCGGCGGCGAGCAGGCGGCCGTGGCCGAGGAACTCGATGCCGGTCGCGGCACCGATCTCCGGGCTGGCCGCGAACGTGTGGCCGAGCGCCGTCAGCCCGGGGATGTCCGGGGCGAAGCCCGCCTCGGCCAGCACGGCCGCCGTGTTGCGCTGGGTCGCGCGGGCGGCAGCGACCGCCTCCGGCAGGGTCATGCCCAGGTCCAGGCGGTTCACCAGGATCTGCAGCACGGTCGTGATGATCGTCGAGCCGCCGGGGGTGCCGACCGCGAGGAACGGCTTGCCGTCGGCGAGCACGATCGTCGGCGACATCGAGCTGCGCGGCCGCTTGCCGGGGCCGGGCAGGTTCGGGTCGGGCGCGCTGCCCTGGGTCGGGGTGAAGTTGAAGTCGGTCATCTCGTTGTTGAGCAGGAAGCCCCGGCCCGGCACCACCATGCCGTTGCCGCCGGTCTGCTCGATGGTCAGCGTGTACTCGACGACGTTGCCCCAGCGGTCGGCGACGGTCAGGTTGGTCGTGGACTGGCCCTCGGTCACCGCGGGGCTCGGCGCCGCCGCCGCGCAGCCGCCGTACGAGCCGTCGGGCTCACCCGGCGCGACCGGCTTGACCAGCGCCTGCGCCGGATTGATCAGGCAGGCCCGCTCCTTGGCGAACCCGTCGGAGAGCAGCTGCTCCAGTAGCGGGCGCGGAGTGTCGTCGCCGACGAAGCGGTTGCGGTCGGCGAACGCGAGCGCGGACGACTCCAGGTAGCGGTGCAGCGCCTCGGTGCGGGTGAGCGCACTCAGGTCGGTCTGCTCCAGGATGTTCAGCGCCTCGCCGACGGCCTGACCGCCGCTGGACGGGGTCGGCATGCCGTACACGTCGTAGCCGCGGTAGGACACCCGCGTCGGCTGCGGCGTACGCACCTGGTAGGCGGACAGGTCGGACAGTGCCATGGTGCCGGGCCGGATCGGGTAGGCCCAGGCGCCGATCGGCACGTCGGCCACCGGCGGGTGCTGCACGGTGTCGACGATGTCGCGGGCGATCGCGCCCCGGTAGAACGCCCCGGGGCCGTGCCGCGCGATCTCCCGGTAGGTATCGGCCAGGTCCGGGTTGCGGAACACGCTGCCCGCCTCGGGCGGCAGCCCGCCCGGCAGGTACAGCGCGCTGGTGGACGAGAACTGCCCGAACGCGGCCGCGTTGTCGCTGATCTGGGTGCGGAACGTGGTGTCGACGACAAAACCGCGGTCGGCGACCTTCGCCGCCGGGCGCAGCGCGTCGGCCAGGTCGGTCGTGCCCCACTTGCGCAGCGCCTTTTCCCAGGTGGCGAGGGTGCCGGGCACACCCGCGGCGATGCCGCTGACCCGGGCCTCCTGGAACGCGTACGGCAGGCCGGTCGCCGGGTCGACGAACGCGGTCTCCCCCATCGACATCGGCGCGGCCTCCCGGCCGTCGATGGTGTACACCTTCCGGTCCTTGGCGCTGTAGTAGACCAGGAAGCCGCCGCCGCCGATACCGGCCGAGAACGGCTCTGTGACGCCCAGCGTCGCCGCCGCCGCGATGGCAGCGTCGACCGCGTTGCCGCCCTTGCGCAGCACCTCCAGGCCGACCCTGGTCGCGTCGAGATCGACGGTCGCGACCGCGCCGCCGTATCCCGTCGCCACCGGGACCTTGTCCAGGTCAGGTGGCCTCGGGCTCGCCTGGACGGGCCCGGCGGCGGCGGTCGACGCCAGGGTCGCGACGGCGATGCCGGCGAGCGCACGGCGGTGGCGCAGTCTCATGGACTTCCTCCCGGATCGGATCAGGTCGATGTATTCACCGTATGCCGGATGGCCGCCGCGCGCACGCCGAGTCGTGGTCAGAACCGCCGGGTGAACGGTTCCGGTTTACGCATACGCACCAGCAGGAGCAGTGGCAACAGGACATACGGAAGGTTGAACGACAGGAACTTGACCGGGTTCGGGGTCTGCCACTGCGGCTCGCCGAAGAACTCCACACCGAACACGATGATTCCGGTGATCGTGGAGATCATGGTCGCGTAGATGACCGCCGGGAGCTGGATCCAGTTGCGGCCGCGGATCAAGGCGTACACCAGTACCAGGTAGAAGGGCATGTATACCAGGGCGGACAGGCCGGTGACGATGCGCATCCACACCGGGGGGTGCATGAACAGCGGGTCGGTGTCGTGGGCGTACCAGTAGTTGGAGTTGAGGATGACGTTGTCCGACGGCTCGCTGAAGTCGAAGCCCAGCGTCGGCATCAGGTCGGCGATCAGCGATGTGATCGTGAAGACGCTGAACACGACCGCGAAGAAGATGTCGATCCGGCGTTCGCGCAGGGGCAGGTTGGCGCTCATGGGGTGTCCTCACTCGGTGCGAGGGTGATCGATTGGCAGGCAATGTACTGCCTCGATCACGCGTACGACACCCCGCGATCAGCTCGCGCCGAACCCCGCCACGAACCGCCGCTGCCATGGCGTCTCCACGGCCCGCGGGTGGTAGCCGGCGCGCACGTAGGCCACGGCCCGGTCCGCGGGCACCCCGTCGAGCACCGCGAGGCAGGCCAGCGCGGTGCCGGTGCGCCCGATCCCGCCGCCGCAGGCGACCTCGACCCGCTCGTCCCCGGCCCGCTCCAGCACCTCGACCAGCGCCATCCGGAACGCCGCCCGGTCGGCGGGCAGCCAGAAGTCCCGCCAGCGCACCCACCGCGCCGCCCAGGGCGTCTCCGGCGGCGGACCGCCGAGCAGGTACAACGCGAACTGCGGCGGCGCTCCCTCGGGCAGCGGGCGGCGCAGGCCGCGCCCCCGCAGCCACCGGCCGGACGGCAGCCGAAGCACGCCCGGCCCGCCTTCCTCCCACGTCGCCACCGGCCGACGGTAACAGCCCCGCGAGCGCACGCCGGAACCGTCGCCTCCGATGATCCGTTCTTGTGGGCGCTGGACGCCCCTACAGGGGCACCTGGCGTCCACAAAAACGGATCATCACGAGCGCAGCATCCGTTTCGCCCGTTCTTCAGCGAGCGGTGCTCGAAACGACTCAGCCCAGGCGGTCGTCGAGGTGGGTTCCAAGCCCTGCCAGGCGTCTGCGGGCCTCGGTGTCGCCGTTGAGGCGCCAGCGCAGGAAGTCGGTGGTGGACTCGGCGACGAGATCGAAGTCCGGGTCGGCCGGGGACATGAACGGGTTGCGGTGGGTGCCTGTCGGGAGGGTGAGGAACGCCTTCGGCCAGGGCACGGCGTCGTACGCGGCACGTCCTTGGTCGATCGTCACGACCTGGTCGCCGAGGCCGTGGATGAACAGCATCGCCGCCGGGTCGCCCCGGAACTCCGCGCCGACGTCGCGGGCGCTGCCCGCCAGCACGATCCCGGCCTTCAGCCGCGGGTCGCGCCACTTGCCCAGCGCGCCGACCGTGGTCATGCCGCCCAGCGAGTGCCCGCCGGCCGCGATCCGGTCCGGGTCGATCCGGCCGTACAGCGGGTCGCCCTGCTTCGTACTGGCCGCGAGCAGCGCATCGAGCACGGCGGTGACGTCCTGCGGCTGGTTGAGCAGGTCCATCACATCGAGTTTCGCCGCCGCGCCGTTGGTGTACGGGAACGTCGGCGCGGCCACCGCGAACCCCGCGACCACCCAGTTCGCGATCAGGTCGGCGTACTCCGACACCCGGCAGGTGTACCCGTGCACGAACACCACCAGCGGATGCCGGCCATGGCCGGGCGGCAGGTGCACCTCGGTCGGCAGCGGCCGGTCCGGCCCCCTGGCCAGGTCCAGCCGCACCACCTTGGACGGCTCGGCCTCCCCCGCCGGTGCGGGCGAACCGCATCCGGCCAGCAACAGCAGCCCCGCAGCGATGATCGCAGTCCGGCGACGCAACGCAACCTCCCCCGTCGTATGGCGTTCCGTAGGAACTACGCGACGGGTCCTCGACCCGGTTGCTCCCTCGACCGCACCCATCGACGCGGACAAGCCGCCGGACGTGCCGGTCCGCACCGGGCGACGGGCTTCCGCCGTGTCCCGGCCGCCGTTATGCTCCCGCACCATGATCTTCTCCCGGAAGCGGCGTCCCGATCAGTCCGCGGCGATCGCCGCGTTCTGGGCGGCCTGGCCGCGGCTGCGCACCCGGTCCGAGGCGGCGATCGCCGCCCGGGGCTTCCCCGACGACCTGATCGCGGACCTCTCGTCACTGGTCCACGCCATCCACCCCGAGCTGGAGTGGGAGTTCAGCAAGGGCCGGGTGTCCGAGCACGCGTTCATCGTCAGCGCGGCGGGCGACACGGCCCTGCGCGCCATCGCGCACCGCTGGCGGCAGGCGGCCCCGGCGGCGGACGCCACCTGGGAGTTCCACGACGCCCGGCAGGCCGAGCCGGAGATGTTCGAGGCCGCGCTGCAGATCGAAGGCCACCGGGTGGAGCTGGCCGAGCTGCGTTACGCCTTCACCCTCGACGAGCCGCGCAGCGAGTACGACCTCGTGGTCTTCCACCCCGTGTTCGCCACGATGACCCAGAACGAGCGGCTGCGCCTGGCGTTCCTGCCGCTGGCGTGGCTGCTGGGCGAGGACGCGGTCGAGATCTGGATCGGGCGCATCGACACCGCCGCCGAGTGCCCGGCCGGGGCGCAGCCGCCGCAGCAGCTGGCCGCGGCGGTCGCGGAGCTGGCGGCGCAGTATCGCGAGGAGACCTGGGTGCTGATGGGCAACAGCCCGGACGCCGAGGTCCCGCGCATCGCCACGGTGCAGCGGCCGCTCAAGCCCGCCCGCTGGCCGGTGCTGGACACGCACGCCGCGATCACGCTGGCGTTCCGCGGCCGGGACAACGGCATGCCGGAGCCGGACGCGCTCACCGCGCTGCGCGACTTCGAGGACCGGCTGCGGGACGTGCTCGTCGACGCCGAGCACATCGCCCATGAGACCAGCGAGGGAATGCGGACCTTCCACGTGTACGCCGACTCGGCCCGGTTCTCCGCCGACGCCGTCGAGAAGCTGGCCAAGGGCTGGTCCGGGGGCCGGGCGAAGGTCAAGGTCAGCGCGGACCACGGCTGGGAGCGCGTGCGGCACCTGCTGCCGTGACCTGCTCAGGTGCGCAGGGTCTGCCGGGGTGAGCGGCCGTACTCCTCCCGGTAGACGGCCGCGAAGCGGCTCAGGCTGGTGAAACCCCAGCGGCGGGCGACCGCGGCGACGGTGTCGCCCCGGGTCGGGTCGGCGGTCTGCAGGTCGCGGTGGGCCCGGGACAGCCGGACCCGGCGCAGGTACGCCATCGGCGTGCTGTCGGCGTGCCGGGCGAACGCCGCCTGCAGCCCGCGCGAGGAGATCCCGGCCGCCTCGGCGATGTCCTCGACGGTCACCGGCTCGTGCGCATGCGCGTCGATGAAGGCCACCGCGCGCCGCAGCGCCGCGGGGGCGACCCGGCCGGGCTCGCCGACGTACCCGGTGGCGGTGGCGGTGTTGGGGAAGGTCGCGATGGCCGTGGTGGCGGCCAGGTCGACGGCGGCCGCGTGCACGAGCGGGTTGGCCAGCGGCGTGTCCGGCGTGTTGAGCGTGTGGAACAGGTACGCCATGGTGTCGCGCCAGTGCCGGCCCGCCTCGGCGGAGACGGGGGCCATGCCGTCGAAGCGGAAGTCGGCCAGCGCGATGCCGGCGCGGGCCGCGACCCGGGCGACCCGGTCGACCGGCAGTCGCAGCAGCCGCAGGTCGAAGTCGCTCCAGCGGACGGTCAGCGGCGTGCCGGTCGGGTAGAGGAAGGCCCCGCCGCGCGCCGGCCGCAGCTCCTCGCGCCCGGCGCGGACGACGAGGTCGGAGTTCAGCGACACCACGAACATCAGGTACGGCAGCGGGTCGGTCACCGTCTCCACGGTCGCGGTGTGCCGCACGCTGTCCATGCCGAGTTCGCCGGCCTGGACCACGTGCTGGCGGAACCGGAAGTCCTCGGCCCCGCCGAACAACCGCGGCCGGTGCTCGACGTACGACTCGCGGAGGACCTCGTTGGCCACCTCCACGTCCCCGGTCGCGAACTCGCGTGCCCGTACGCGCAGCGCAACACCCTCAGCCATGTCACCCATCCCCGGTGCGGCGGACCCGGCCGTGGTGGCCGGGGTGCCTATCCGGCAAACGACGGTCCGGGGAACCTGGTGTTGCACCGGTGGAACGCGACGCGGGTTCGCGTCCAGCGGGTCAGCCCGCGAGCGCGGCCGGGCGGGCCACGGTGACCACGGTGCCCTCGTGCCGGGCCTGCTCGGCGGCGAACGTGGCCAGGTGGGAGTTGAGCGTCTGGGCCGGGCCGGACAGGATGCGCGCCGGGTCGCCGGTGGCCACCGCGGCGGTGAACGCGTCCATCAGCCCGGCGTCGCCGCCGCCGTGCCCGCCCGCGGCGTCAGCGCCGCCCCCGGTCGCCGGGTCGTGGCTGGTCGCGGTGCCGGTGGTGAAGTCGTGCACGGTCACGCTGACGCCGTCGCAGACCAGCTCGCCACGGGTGCCGAAGACGCGGGTGCGCCGGTGCCCGCCGGTGTTGAAAGCGTTCATGGTGAACGACGCGGTCACCCCGCCGTCGAACTCCATCGCGACCACCTGGTGGTCGACGACGTCGTTGTCGCACGCGTACACGCAGCGCCCGTAGGGTCCTTCACGCAGCGCCGCGGTGAGCGCCTCCTCGGTGAACACCGGCGTGACCACCGACAGCGGCCAGCTGTGCTCGCCCCGGGCCAGCCGGTCGCGGTAGAGCCGGGGTGACGAGTACGGGCAGTCCGGCTCGACGGCGCAGTCCAGGCACCGGTCGGCGGCACCGGCGGGGCGGTTCTCCGGGCGGAAGTGGCGCAGCCCGCCGAAGCTGGACACGCGGGCGATGTCACGGCCGACGATGTGCTGCAGCCAGTCCATGTCGTGGCAGGACTTGGCCAGCAGCATGAAGGTGGACAGGTCCTCGCGCCGCCAGTTGCCCCGCACGAACGAGTGCGCCTGGTGCCAGAAGCCGACCGGCTCGTGGTGCTGCACCGACACCACGTCCCCGATCGCCCCGGCGTCGATCAGGTGCTTGACCAGCCGGGTGTACGGGGCGTACCGCAGCACGTGGCAGACCGCGAGCATCACGCCGGCCTCGCGAACCGCGTCGACGATGCGCACGCACTCCTGCGGGGTCGGTGCGAGCGGCTTCTCCAGCATGATGTGCAGGCCGCGCGCGGCGGCGGCGACGGCCGGGTCGGCGTGCCCGGCGTCCTGGGTGGCGATGACGACCGCGTCGGCCGCGAGGTCCCCGCCGGCGAGCAGCTGCCGCCAGTCGTCGTGCTGCCCGGCGGGGTCGATGCCGTGCGCAGCGGCGAAGCGGGCCCGCCGCTCGGGGTCGGGTTCGGCGACGGTGACGAACCGGGCCCGGTCGGGATGGGCCAGGGCCCAGCGGGCGTACGCGTTGCCGCGGTCACCCGCGCCGATCAGCGCCAGACGCACAGGATTCACGAGGACACTCCCGAAGATCGGTTCCCGGTCCCGGCCACTATAGGAACCGTTTACTGGTACGGCAAGCAGCGGCCGGGCCCGGAACGTAACACGTCCCGGGCCCGGCCGTCCCCGCCCGCCCGCCGCGGGCGGAGCCTCAGACGCCCCTGGTGAAGGTGTCGCACTGGCGGCCGTCGCCGGTGCGGTAGCCGGTGTTGAACCAGTCGCTGCGCTGCTTGGCGGTGCCGTGGGTGAACTTGGACTCGTCGACCCGCCCGCCCGACTTCTCCTGGATCTTGTCGTCGCCGATCGCGGCGGCCGCCTCCAGTGCCTGGTCGATGTCCTGCTGGGTGACCGACTTGAAGATCGCGGTGCCCTTGTTGTCCTTCGTCTCCACGGCGTGCTTGGCCCACACCCCGGCCAGGCAGTCGGCCTGCAGTTCCAGCTTCACCGACAGCGCGTTGGCGCTGCCCGGGTCGCGTTCGGACTGCCGCTGCACGTCCGCCGAGATGCCGAGCAGGTTCTGCAGGTGGTGGCCGTACTCGTGGGCGAGCACGTACGGCTGGGCGAACTGCCCGTCCGCGCCGAAGCGGCTGGCCAGTTCGTCATAGAACGACAGGTCGATGTACACCTGCTTGTCCGGCGGGCAGTAGAACGGGCCCACCCCGCTGTCGGCCGAGCCGCAGCCGGTGTTCACGGCCTGGGAGAAGAACACCGTGTCGGTCTGCTCGTACGGCTGCCCGAACGTCTGCGGCATCGCCTGCTGCCAGTACGCCTGGATCGAGTTCACGTACAGCGTGTTGCGGCACTCGGCGTTGTCGAGCCGGTCGGGGTTGGCCGTCGAGCAGGTCTGGCTCACGCCAGGGCCGCCGTCGTCGCCGCCGCCGAACATCTGCGGGCCCAGGAAGGTGCCCACCAGCGCCAGCCCGATCACGATCAGCGTGCCGACGATGCCGCCGCCGACCGGGATCGGGATGCCGCCGAGGCCTCCACCGCCTCCGCCGCCCCCGGATCCCCGGGCGTCGGTCACCTGGCTGGTATCGATGTCCGCGTTCTCGTTGAGGGTCATGCCGGCGCGATACCCCGCGCCGGCTGCCCCTTAACCGGTCACGAGACGGGCGCGAGGTCCATCACCGAGACCCGGCACACCGGCTCGCCCTCGACCACCACCGCGTGGATCTCCCGGTAGCCCGGACCGGGCTCCTTGGTGGTGATCCGGAAGTACGGCTGGCCGTCGCCGACCGACACGAAGTTGTCCGGCAGGTCCACCTCGGCCAGCGAGTTCCACTGGTGCTCGTCGCGGAACGTCGGGGCGGTGTCGGCGGTGTACCGCTGGTAGTTCTCCCCCAGCCAGACCGCCGCGGCGCGGGTGCAGGAGCCGTAGTAGGTGCTCTCGTAGTCGTGCCGGGCCGTGGTGTAGCCGCCGGCCAGCGGGCTGAAGTACGAGTACTCGTACGGGTAGATGCGGGCGGAGGCGTATAGGGCCTCGCCCTGGCCGAGCACCGCCGCGCCGATCAGCGCCCAGGCCAGCGCGGTGCGGCCGGAGTCGAACGACTCCCGCGCCCAGCGCACCAGCAGCACCGCGGCCAGCACGATCATGCCGGGCGCGACGAACAGGAACTGGCGCAGGCTGTTGTACAGCGTCGAGTGCGCGCCGATGATCAACGCGAGCGGGAGCAGGATGTACGCCCCGACCAGCAGCATCCGCCCATCCAGCCGCCGGCGGCGGACCAGCGCCACGACCGCGGCCACCGCACCGGCGACGGTCAGCGCGACCACGGGCAGCGGCGAACCGATCACCAGCCACCAGGGGGCGTAGTACCAGGGCAGCTGAGTGGAGCGGACCATCTCGCCGCCGAACAGGATCTCGTTGTCCCAGTCGTACTTCGCCATCGACTCGACCGACGACAGCAGCCCGTCGACCGGGTTGGTCAGCAGGAACGGCCAGAACACCGACATCACCAGGTACGCCGTGGTGCCGATGGCCAGCATCGCGGTGAACTGGTTGGTCAACTCGGTGCGCAGCTCCCGCCCGCGCAGCTTGTGGCCGTGCCGGACCCAGAAGCCGAGCGAGACGAATGCCAGCAGCCCGAACCACAGCAGCGCGTTGACCCGGATCGAGCCCGCGAAGCCGATCGCCGCGCCGACCCCGGCCAGCTCCAGCACCTCGAACCGGCGGTCCGGCTGCCGCCAGCGCCGCATCAGCCGCAGCACCAGCCACAGCACCAGGACCATCGCCACGGCCAGCGGGATGTCCTTGGAGTTGTTCATCATCTGGCCGGTGTAGCGCGGGTACAGCGCGAGGCCGACCGCGGCGGCCAGCCCCGCCCACGCGCCGAGGCGGCCGCGTCCGGCCAGCTCCCGGGCTGCCAGCGCGGTGATCAGCATGCCGAGCACGCCGAACAGCCCGTTGACGATCGTGCGGGTGTTCCAGATCTCCCCGGTCAGGTGCTGGAAGAACGCCACGATCAGCTCGAACCCGGCGCCGTGCTGCGGCATGTACAGGTAGTCCGGGAAGTCCAGGAACGAGCGGTCCGTGGTGCCGGACAGGTAGAACTTCAGCACCCTGGCGCCGTAGTCGTCCTGCATGTACTCGTCGTAGGTGCGGCCGTGGAAGCGGCCCTGCGCGACGGTGAACCACGACATCACCAGCAGCAGGGCGCCGAGCAGCAGGTGCGGCAGCCGCTCGCGCCACCACGGGGCGGCGGGCTCGGCGGCGACGGCGGGCGGGGCGTCGTCCGGGCCCGCGGTTTTCGGCTCGACGTCTACATCGGACACGAAGCTGCTCCTGAGGTATGGGAACGGGCAGGTGGCCAGACCCGCCACCAGCGGGTCCCGGGCACCGGGGTCGGGGCGACCGCGCCGCCCGGATCGACGGGTCTCCCCATCGCAAGATTGTCGCCCAGCCTGCCGCCGAGCACCAGCCGCAGCCGAGCGCGTCGCCCTCCTGGCGGATCGGCGCTGCTCAGCGGGGCAACTCCCCGCCGAGCAGCCGGACCGAGAAGCCGTCGGGCCCGCGCCGCAGGGAGACGTACGCGCAGATCTGGTGGGCCAGCCACAGGCCCCAGCCGCCCGGGCTCGCCCCGGGGACCAGGCCGGCGAGCGGGTCGGCCGGGCCGGGCCCGTGATCGGTCACCGTGACCACGATGCGGCCCGGGACGGCCCACAGCCGCAGCAGCACCGGCGGCCGGCCGTGCAGCACCGCGTTGGTGACCGTCTCCGTCGTCGCCAGCAGCAGGCCGCTGAGGTCGTCCTCGGCCAGGCGGGCGGTCGCCTGCAGCGCGACCAGCGCACCCCGGGCCTGCGCGGTCGTCGGCGCGCTCAGCTCGATCGCGGGCACGGTGTCCTCCAGCGGGTCGCGCCACGGCGTCACCCCCTCCGCCAGCAGGGCGAACGGGTCCTGGAAGGCGAGGTTGGCGGTGTGCCCGAGCGGTGTGGCGATGTGCGGGTGGGTGCGCCGCACGAAGTCGAGTACCTCGTCCGGCGTGGTCCGGGTGTCGTACGGGCACAGGCCCCACAGCGGGAAGTCGTCGTAGGCGTGGTTCACGGCGGCCTCGTAGCGCGCCCACCACTCCCACGGCACGCCCACGCCCGGATGCGGCACGTCACCGGCGACCCGGATCTGCGCCGCCCCAGCCGCCACATGTTCGGCGAGCATCTCCCGGTACCGCTTGATCGCACCGGCCGGCCGCTGGTACTGCGCGTCGCCGCGGACGAAGACGACCCCGCTGCCGGCGCCCAGGGCGTCACGGACCAACCGCTCATGAGGTTCGGCGAACACGGCCAGCGTGGGCTCGCCCACGGCTACGCCGTCGGAGAGGAAGGGAATGACGACCGAAAGGAATTCGTCGTCGGATGCGTAGAAGGCCGTCTCGTGGAAGAAGCCGCGGTGTTCCGCGGCCGCGCCCGTCCTCACGACACCTGCTCGCGCATCATCGACTCCCCGCACGCCAGGCAGATACCCCCGACGTGTCCGGCCAACCTAACACGGGCACGTGAGATCGTCTCCGGTTCACCGGCCCGGCGTCAGTCCAGCGGTTCGCCGCTGAGGTGGGCGTACACCCCGGCCACCTGCAACACACGCAGCGCCATGCCGGCCGTGTTGACCAGGCGCAGGCCCCGGCCCGCCCCGACCGCGTCGTTGCGCGCCCGCACGAAGGCCCGGATGCCGGACGAGTCGATGAAGGTGACCGCGGTCATGTCCACCTCGACCGGCAGGCCCGGGTGCGCGGCCGCCGCCGTCGACAGCCAACCGTGCAGGTCGTCCGCCACCGCCAGATCCACCTCGCCGCTCAGCGCGACGCGCACCACGCCGTCTGTCGCGACGACGTGGTGGCTCAGCTGGGGTGGTGGCAGGCTCACGCGAAGCTTTGTAGCACACCTGCCCGCACGGGCGCTCGGGCGAGGTCAGCCGCCGACGTGGATGCCGGGCCGCCGCGCGGGGTCGGTGTCGCGCTCGCGCAGGATCTCCCGGACCACCGGCGGGGTGTCACCGCGCCCGAGGAACAGGTAGCGCAGCAGGTGGGTCAGCGGCGAGCCCTCGGACCACTCGAAGTAACAGTGCGGGCGCACGCCGGTGGTGTCGCGCAGCGCGAGCAGGATCGCGGCGATGGCGTTCGGGGCGGCCGGGGCCGACGCCCGCAGCACCCGATATTCGCCGACCTGCACGCCGGCCACCTGGAGCACGTCGGAGAACATCGACGGGTCCACCACGTCGATCTCCAGGAACAGCACGTCGGCGCGGCCCGGGACCGGGTTCATGCCGCGCTGCTCGCGCTCCTTGGCGGAGTACTCCGCGACGTCGCCCGCCTGGCGGCGGTTGGCGATCAGGTTCAGCTGCCCGTCGTGGTCGATCGAGTCGGTGACGAACTGCCGGGCGCGGGTGTCGAACTCGATGTGCTTGACCCGCAGCTCGGTGGTGCGGGCGGCGCGGGAGATCAGGGAGATCACCACGATGGCGAGGATGAACATGGCCGAGATGGCGATGCCGTCGGGCTTCTCGTGGATGTTCTCGCCGAGGGCGTACAGCAGGACCAGGGTGAGCACCGCGAACCCGGCGGTCGCCCACTTGCGCCGGTAACGCGCGGCCGAGATGGTCACCGCGACGCTGCCGGAGACCATCATCGCCAGGATGCCGGTGGCGTACGCCCCGGCCTGCGCCTCGACGTCGGCCCCGAACGCGATGGTCACGCCCACGCAGACGACCGTGTAGACCAGCACCACCGGCCGGACCGCGCGGGCCCACTCCGGCGCCATGCCGTAGGACGGCAGGTAGCGCGGCACGATGTTGACCAGGCCCGCCATCGCCGACGCGCCCGCGAACCACAGGATCAGGATCGTGCTGATGTCGTAGACCGTGCCGAAGCCCTCGCCCAGGTGCTCGTGCGCGAGGTACGCCAGCGCCCGGCCGTTGGCCGCGCCGCCCTCGGCGAACTCCTCCGCCGGGATCAGCACCGTGGTGACGAAGCTCGTCAGCAGCAGGTACACCGACATGATCAGCGCGGCGACGGTGAGCAGCTTACGGGTGTTGCGCACCCGTGACGCCATCCGGGTGCGGCCGTCGGAGCCCTCGGCGGCGACCAGCGGCATCATGCTCACGCCGGTCTCGAAGCCGGACAGGCCCAGCACCAGCAGCGGGAACGCCAGGATCGCCGGGCCGAGCATCCCGCCGAACCCACCTCCGCCGCTGGTCAGCGCGTCGGTCCAACCCGACCACGCGCCGGGCGTGGTGAACACCTCGACCAGGCCGTACACCGCGATGATCGCGTTGAGGCCGAGGAAGACCGCGACCAGCGGGATCGCGACGCCGACCGCTTCGCTGAAGCCGAGCAGGAACACCCCGCCGAGGATGAGCAGCAGGACCACCGTGATGGTGACCGCGTGGCCCTCCAGGAAGTGCGGGGCCAGGGGGTTCTCCAGCAGGTGCACCGAGGCGTCGGCGGCCGACAGGGTGATCGTGATGATCCACGAGGTGGCCACGAAGCCGAGCAGCACCAGCACGAAGACCTTGCCGCGCCAGAACGGCAGCAGGTCCTCCAGCATCGCCACCGAGCCCTGCCCGTGCGGGCTCTCCTTGGCCACCCGCCGGTACATCGGCAGCATGCCCAGCAGGGTCAGCGCCACGATCAGCAGCGTGGCGAGCGGGGAGAGCGCGCCCGCGGCGGTCGCCGCGATCGCGGGCAGGTACGCCAGGGTGGAGAAGTAGTCGACGCCGGTCAGGCACATGACCTTCCACCACGACTGCGGCTTGGCGTGGCTCTCGTCGGCCTCCGGCCCGACCGGCTGCACGCGGTGCTGCAGCAGCCAGCCGCCGAGCCGCCCGGCGGGCGGTTGCATGCCCTCGGGGCTGTCGACGACGGCGGGAATGGCGTACTCGACTGCCTCGCCGGTGGTGGTGTCGCTGCTCATGACCTTCTCGATACCCGGGTGTGCGAACCTGACTCGCGAACAGCGCACACCATAGGCCCGCCTGTCACGGCATGCGCGCCCGGCCCGCTGTCGGGGTGGTCCGTTAGGCTGCCCGCGGCAGGCTGTAGCGCAGAGGTCGTCGCGCCACTTCGCGCAGTTGGAGGACGCCGGTTCGAATCCGGCCGGCCTGCCACCCACCCGTCTTGGAGGTGTGTGCATGATCACGCTGCTGCGCGGCGATCTGACGCAGTGGCGGCGCATCCGCACCCGCATGCCCACCCCGCAGGCCGTCGCCGCGGCGGCCGACGCCCGCGCCGCCGGTGACTGGCGCACGGCCGCGGCGCTCGCCGACACCGACGTCGACCTGGACCTCGACGAGGTCCGCGACCGGTTCGGCACGCAGGCCGCCGTCGCCATCGACGAGGACCTGCGCCACCTCGCCCTGGACCTGCTGCTCTGGCACCTGCCGCGGCACCACGGCGGCCTGACGACGCTGCGGGCCCAGACCAGCGCGGTGCTGGCGCCAGGCGCCGTCGACCAGGGCACCCCGCTGCTGCGGGTGCGCCTGCCGCAGTCGCCGAACGGCCCGCAACGGCTGCGGCTGACCGTCGCGACGCGCGCCGACCTGAACGACCGCTGGTACGTCGCACCGCGCCATACCTGGGACGTACGCGAGAGCGCGGCGTTGCGGGCCGCGTGGGGCTGCTCGGCGGACCGGCCGCCGCTGCTCACGCCCGACGGCAGGCCGCTGGCCTGGTCCGCGCTGGGCACCGGAGACGACCCGGCGGCCGCGACCGAACGCGTCTACCTGATGCTCGCCGCGGGCGAACACGCCGCCGCCTGGCGCGCCTGCGGCATCGACGTCCCGTTCACCGACACCAAGGCGCTGCACCGCGACTCGGCCACGCCGACCTGCCCGGTCGGCCTGGCCGCCGAGATCCGGGCCGCCGCCGCGACGTTCGCCGAGCGCCCCCGGTTTCCCGCCGAACGGGTCGACACCCTGTTCGGGGCACATCTCAACGTCAGCGTCGGGGACGACCTCGTCGCCGCGGAGTCGGACCCGCACGACTACAACGAGGGTCCGCCGCAGGTCGCGAGCGGCCCGGTCCCGGCCGACCTCGCCCTGCTGCACGCCGGTCTGCTGACCCCGGACGACCTGCACCCGCTGCTGCGCGCCGCGCTGTTCCCGATGCTGCCGCCCGCGCGGCACCGCGGTGACCACCGGTCGGCGACCGACCTCCGCTTCCCGACCATCGGCGTGGTCGGGCCACCCGGCCGCGAGCTGTCACCGGAGTCGACGGTGGGTGAGCCTGGCGCGCCGGTCCGGGTGCGCTGCCGGGGCGAGTGGCACACGGTGGCCGTACGCGACGGAGCGCTGCGGCTGCACAGCCACGACGCCGACGAGCAGCGCCGCGAGCAGGCGCTGCGGGTGATGGGCGGGGCGAGCGCCGGCTGCTTCGCGGTCCGCGAGACCTGGCTGACCGGGGCCGGGCGGCTGCCGAAGGCCCTGGCCGCGCAGCGCACCCGAGTGCGCGAGCGGCTGCTCGACGGCGACACCGAGTGGCTGCTCGACGGCCTGACCAGGGGCGTCGTCGACCCGCTGATGCGCGACGGCCGCGGGTGGTCGCTGCGGCACATGGCGATGTGGGTCGACCACGCGCGCGTGCTGCCGCTGCTGGACGCGGCAGGCCTGCCCGTGGACGCCCGCGACCGCATCGGCCGCACCCCGCTGTACGTCGCCCTGATGAACGGCGGCGACATCGCCCTGATCCGCGCTCTGCTCGACGCGGGTGCGGACCCCTACGCGGAGACGGTTCACGGCGCGAGCGCGATCCACGTGTCCAACGCCCGCGCCCGCCGCGCCGACTGGGCGCTGCTCGACCAGCTGTGGTGCGACCGCCGCATCCCGATCCACCGCTGACGCCGGTCAGCGGCGGCGCTCGGTGACCGCTTCCGGGATGATGACGCGCAACTGGAGCATCGCTGCGAAGCGGGCCTCGGGGTCGGTCAGGTCCAGGCCGCCGACCTCGGCCAGGCGGCGCAGCCGGTAGCGGAACGTGTTCGGGTGCACGTACATCGCCGCCGACGCCGCGATGACGTCGCCGAACGCGTCCAGCCACGCCCGCAGGGTGTCCACCAGGTTCGTCTGGTGCTGCTCGTCGTACGCGAACAGCCGCGCGACCGGCCCGGTCGGCCGGTCGCCGCGCGCCGCGACCAGGTCGCGCAGCTCCAGCACCAGCGACTCCACATGCACGTCGGACAGCCGTGCCACGCGGTGCCCGCGCGGGCCGTGCACCGGGGCGGAGCGCAGCACCCGCAGCGCCCGGTCGGCCCCGGCCCGCGCGTCGGAGAGCCCGCCCGCATCGGCGGCCACCGCCCCGATGCCGATCACGGCGCGCACCCGGTCGCCGACCCGGTCGAGGAAGTCGGTGGCGATGCGCAGCGCGCGCTGCTCGCCGTCGCCGTCGCGGGCCACCGGCAGCAGCCCGTACGCGACGTCGCCGACCAGCGCCGCGACGCAGCGCGGATGCACCGCGGTCAGGTGCATCGCCAGGCCGTCGGCCAGCCGCTGGCGCTCGCCGGTCAGGTTGACGTCCGCGCCGATGGACTCGTCGCCGGGCGGCAGCATGGCCAGTGCCAGCACCACCACCGGCTGGTCGGCCAGGCCGAGGCGGTGCAGCGCCTCACGCGCGCCCGCACCGCCCTCCAGGGCCGTGCTGAGCAGGTCCGCGCGCAGCCGTCGGGCGACGTCCGCGCCGGCCCGGATCCGCAGCATGTGCAGTGCGACCAGGCGGGCCGCGTCGCGCAGCGCCTGGCTGCGCTCGGCGGTCAACGGCTCGCGCACGGCGGCCCAGATCGAGCCGAGCACCTCGTCGCCGGCGCGCACCGCCACCGCGACCCGCGGCACGCTGAACCCGCCCGGCTCGCCCGGCGGCTCGACGAACACCGGCTGGTCGCTGCGGTACAGATCGCGGAACACGCCGCGTTCGGCCAGCAGCCGCGCGTACTGCTCGGGCACCTGGCGGCCCAGGATCGTCTCCACCCGGGACGGGTCGGCCTCGTCCTGCCGCCCGGAGAACGCCAGCACCCGGGAGCTGCGGTCCTCGATCGTCACCGGCGCGTCGAGCAGCGCCGCGACCGCGTTGGCCAGGGCGAACAGGTCACCTGAGGGCATCCCGCCGATGGTCTGCGGTTCGGCTTCGCCGACGTCGCCCTCGGCCAGCAGCGCCCGCAGCAGCGCGGCCAGCTGCGCCCACGAGGCTCCCCGGGTCAGCGCGAGCAGCGCCACTCCCGAGTCGTCGGCGGCCTGCCGCAGTTCCGGGGTCAGCGCGAGCGGCGCGCGCAGCACCAGGGCGGTGGCCTCGTGCCGGCCCAGGGTGTGCAGCAGCGCCGCGATCTCGACCGGTTCGCGCAGGCCGACGCCGAGCACCAGGGCGCGCTGCGGCAGCACCGGCTCTTCGAGCGGGTCGTGGATGGTGACACCGCCGATGTCGCCGCCCCGGTCGGCGTCGCCGTGCACGAGTTCGAGCAGCGTCGCGCCGAGGTCGTCGAGCACACGACCGAGGGTGGCCTGGGAGCGCAGGTTCATCTTCACGGGGGCGAGCACCGTCCGACCATAGGAGCAGGACGGCAAGGCTAGTTCGTCTCGGCCGACAACACCAGGCCCTCATTTCGTCGCCGGGCACCAGTCCCCGGCTTCGGCCGGAGCACGCGCCGATTGCCGGTGCGGGCCGCCGACCAGCTCCAACGCCGCCGCTTGGAAAGGAAGGGCACCTTCTACAACGCGGAGCGTTGTGAAGGTGCCCTTCCTTTCCACCCTGAGGAGGGGGCGTCAGGCGATCTTCGGGGTGGCTCGGACGCCGAAGTGCACGTAGCGCTCGCCGCCGGGCAGGCCGTAGAACGTCACCGGCGTCCAGGTCTGCTGGCCGGGCTCGCGCACGACGTACAGGTCGGTGGCGACCGGGGTCAGCGTGAACTCGTGCACGGGGTCCGGCATCAGCGAGGCGAGCGGCCCGGTGATGGTCACCCGCAGCACGCCGTCCGCGAGGACCTCCATTCGGGAACCGGCCCGCTCGTACACGCCCAGGTGCGGCGTCAGGTCCGCCTCGACCGGGTCGGCCGGCGGGGCGAGCGGGTGGGGCATGGCCACCCCGGCGAGTTCGGCGAAGATCTCCCGGTACAGCTCCTCGTACAGGTCGCGGGCGTTGCCGCCGTTGGAGAGCATGGTGACCGCGAGGCCCTGGGCGGGCAGCATCCGCAGGAACGCGGCCTGCCCGATGGTGTTGCCGTCGTGGCCGATCAGGCGCGCGGAGTCCCAGCCGAACCGGATCCAGCCCAGGCCCCACGAGTCGCCGAGGGAGTGCTTGTCGGGCAGGTCGGCGTGCAGTTCCGCCATCGCGGCGGTGCTGTCCGCGCTCAGCACCCGGGTGCCGTCGGCGGCGAGCCCTCCGGTGAGGTGCATCCGGGCGAAGGCGAGCACGTCGGCGGCGGTGGCGCTGATCAGCCCGGCCGGGCCCAGCGCCCGCGGCAGGCCCCACACCGGGGCCCGCAGCTGGGTGCCGTCCGGGCCGGCGACGTGGCCGACCGCGGCGCGGTGCAGCAGCGCCTCCTCGGGCAGGGTGCCGGTGCGGGTCAGGCCGAGCGGGGTGAACAGCCGGTCCCGCATGGCCTTGTCCCAGGTGCCGCCGGTGAGCCGCTCGATGACGTACCCGGCCAGCGAGAACCCGGAGTTGCAGTAGGACCACGTCGCGCCGAGCGGGTGGTTCTGCGCGACCTCGGCCAGCAGCGCGGTGTACTTCTCCAGGCAGTCGTCGCCGCGGCCGGTGTCGTCGAACACGTCGCCGTCGATGCCGCTGGTGTGCGTGAGCAGGTGCCGCATGGTGACCTGCTTGGCCACGTCCGGGTCGGACAGCCGCAGCTCGGGCAGCACCTGCGCGAGCGGGGCGTCGAGGTCGAGCAGGCCCTCGTCGGCCAGTTGCAGCGCGACGGTGGCGGTCCACACCTTCGAGATCGAGCCGATCTGGAACACCGAGTCGGTGGTGGCCGCCACGCCGGTGTCGGCGTTGAGCACGCCGTACGCGGCCTCGGCCAGCTCGTCGGGCCGGCCGTCGGCGCCGACCCGCAGGATGCCGAGCGTCGCGCCGGGCACCTTGTGCTTGGCGGCCAGCGCGTTCAGGCGGCGCTGCCAGTGCGCGGCGTCGACCGGCGGGCGACCGGTCCCGGTGTACCGCTCGACCCAGTCGACGACGCGGCGGTTGAAGTCGGCGCGGTGCGAGGGCGGGCCGTCGAGGATGAACAGGTGCGAGCCCTCCGGGTAGAGCACCAGGCTGGTCGGCACCCCGTTCTCGCGCAGCGCGGCGTGCCACTGCTGGGCCTGCCCGACGGGGCAGCGCAGGTCCGCGCCGCCGTGCACCACGAGAGTGGGCGTACACACCTTGTCCACCTGTGCGAACGGCGACATCGCCGCGTAGCGGGCCGTCTCGCGCCACGGCTGCCCGCCCAGTTCGTGCTCGGCGAGGAAGTGCCCCTGGTCGGAGGTGCCCGCCATGCTGTCCAGGTCGCTGACGACCCCGCCCGCCACGGCCGCCGCGAACCGGCCGTCCCGGCTGGTCAGGTAGCAGGTCATGTAGCCGCCGTAGCTGTAGCCGGTGACCGCGAGCCGGGCCGGGTCGGCGAGCCCTGCGGCGACGAGCTGGTCGATCGGCTCCAGGAAGTCCTTGGCGTCGCCGTCTCCCCACGCGCCGATCGCGGCGTTGAAGAAGCTCTCGCCGTAGCCGTCACTGCCGCGCGGGTTGAGCAGCAGCACCGTCCAGCCGCGGGCGGCGAGCTCCTGGTGGTAGAGGTGGATCTCGTCGGCCGCGCCGTTCCACGCGTTGTGCGGGCCGCCATGGATGTCCAGCAGCAGCGGGCGCGGGCCGGTGGCCGCGGGGTCGCGGACGAGCCAGCCGTGCACCACCGTGCCGTCGGAGACGGTGAACTCGCGCTCCTCGCGGGCGTACAGCCGGGACAGGTCGGTGCCGTGGGGGGGGGGGGGGGGGGGGGCGCGCGGGGGGGCGGCCGCTGCGTCTCGCGCACACGCCGGGCTGAGTC